>NZ_JBALMR010000044.1:0-17888 GCF_036963165.1 Bacillus sp. JJ675
TGACAGGGTGCAGATCAATTCCGCCGTTTTTTTGTATGAAAAAAGCCGCCTCGTCATGAGACAGCGTTCATTTATTTCTTTGTTTTAATTTTTCCGGTCCACTTTTTGAAGCCGCCTTTCAGGTTGTAAATTTCCTGACAGCCGTGTTTTTTGAGCATTTGAGCGGCTCGTCCGCTTCTGACGCTGTTTTGGCAGTAAAGATAGACGGGTTTGTCCGGACGGATTTCCGCTTTTCTTTGTTTAAGCTGAGAGAGCGGAATGTTTCTCGCACCGAGGATGTGGCCGCCTTCAAACTCGTTCGGCTCGCGCACGTCGATGAGCTGCGCTTTCCGGTAGCCGGCCCGGAATTCTTCTTCTGTTAAGGTTTTCATAATCCGCTGCTGATAAATGTATGAAACGACCATGTAGATGATCAGTGCGGCGCAAATGATGAGAACGATAATGCTGCTGGTAGACAATCTGATCCGACTCCTTTTTAAGATCGTCCCGCCTAAAGCGGGAAATGTTTATGGATATGTTAAGACAAATACTATTATAGTAAAGGGCGGGAAATCTGTCATCTGATTAGCCGAATTTATTTTCAATTTTCATAGGGGATGGTAGACTTAGGTGTATACCAAAGAAAAAGAGGGTAGGTTATGGAAAAGGAAACATGGCGTTTTATCGATTCGGGGCGCAAGGCTCCCGATTTTAATATGGCTCTTGATGAGGCGCTGCTTTACTGGCACAGCCAAAAGCAGATTCCGCCTACCATCCGCTTCTACGGATGGAACCCGGCGACGCTTTCGGTCGGCTATTTTCAAAATATCGAAAAGGAAATCGATCTGGAAGCCGTCAAAAAGCACGGCCTGGGCTTTGTGAGAAGGCCGACCGGCGGAAGGGGCGTCCTTCATGACGAAGAGCTTACCTACAGCGTGATCGTATCAGAAGACCATCCCGACATGCCGCAGACGGTGACGGAAGCGTACAGGGTGATTTCCGAAGGGATTCTCGAAGGTTTTAGAGAGCTTGGACTTGACGCTTATTTTGCGATTCCGCGAACGGAGAAAGAAAAGCAAAGTCTGAAAAATCCGAGATCATCCGTCTGCTTTGACGCGCCTTCCTGGTATGAGCTCGTTGTCGAGGGCAGAAAAGTCGCCGGAAGCGCCCAGACAAGGCAAAAAGGAGTCATTCTTCAACATGGCTCGATTCTCCTTGAATTGGATGAAGACAAGCTGTTTGATTTATTCATCTATAAAAACGACCGCATCAGAGAGCGGATGCAGCGGAATTTTAAACAAAAGGCGGTCGCCATCAATCAGCTGACCTCCGAAAAGGTGACCATAGAAGAAGCGAGCAAAGCATTTAAAAAAGGATTTGAGAAAGGGCTTAACATCAATCTCGAGCCCTATGAACTGACAAAAGAAGAAATCGCCTTCGTCGAGGAGCTGGCCAGGACGAAATACGCGACAGACGAATGGAATTATAAAAGATAGGACATCGATGTAAACGTTATCTGACTGCTTGTTTTTTACAAGCACATAGTGTAAACTTGTAATGATTTGAATAGGTGTGATTTGGAGGGATTAGATGACAACACCGAGTATGGAAGATTATATAGAACAAATTTATATGCTGATAGAAGAAAAAGGATATGCAAGAGTCTCAGATATAGCAGAAGCTTTAGCCGTCCATCCCTCCTCGGTTACAAAAATGGTTCAGAAACTCGACAAAGACGAATATTTGATTTACGAAAAGTATCGCGGTCTCGTGCTGACACCTAAAGGAAAAAAAATAGGCAAGCGTTTAGTATACAGACATGAATTGCTGGAACAGTTTTTAAGAATCATTGGTGTTGACGAAGAGAAAATTTACGATGATGTTGAAGGGATTGAACATCATTTAAGCTGGAACAGCATCGACCGGGTCGGCGACCTTGTGCAGTATTTTGAGGATGACCGCAAAAGGGTCGATGATCTGAGAAGCGTCCAAAAAAGAAATGAACAGGAAAATCAATAGAAGAAGCTGCCGCTTTAAACGGCAGCTTTTTCTGATGGTCTTTTTTTTCTGTCCCCTTCCTAAAATGATGGTAAGGCCAATCTTTTAAGGGGGGAGAACGGAATGTACATCGACGGAGTTTTTTCTGGCGGAGGAATGAAAGGAATTGCGCTCGCAGGAGCATACGAAGCGCTCGAAGAACGGGGCTTCCGATTTAAAAGACTGGCCGGAACGAGCGCCGGATCGATCATCGCAGCATTTATCGCGGCCGGGTATACGAGCAAGGAGATCCGCTGCATGCTGGAGGAATTGAATGAACGCGAGCTCCTTGACCCGAGATTTGCTTTTTTGCCGTTAAAAATACTGCAATGGGCTTCGATCTATTGGCGCCTCGGTTTGTATAAAGGAGAAAAACTGGAAAACTGGGTATCCGAGAAATTAAAGGAAAAAGGAATCTCCGTGTTCGGCGACTTTGAACAAGGGAAGCTCAAACTGATCGCCTCGGATTTAACGAATGGCAAAATGCTTGTCCTGCCTGATGATCTGACCCGCTACGGCCTGAATCCCGGGCGGTTTTCCGTCGCAAGAGCGGTGCGGATGAGCTGCAGCATTCCTTATTTTTTTGAGCCTGTCAAACTGAAATCTTCTGACGGCATCAGCACGGTCGTCGACGGCGGGGTGCTGAGCAATTTTCCGATCTGGCTGTTTACCGCCGAAAAAAAACGCCCGGTTTTAGGCGTTACCTTGATGCCGAGTGAAAAAGAAAGGCCGAAGAAGGTGATCAACAATGCGTTTGAGCTGTTCGGAGCGCTTTTTGAGACGATGAAAGAAGCGCATGACGCCAGGCATATCGCTACTAAACACGAACGCAACATTATTTTCCTGCCCGTCGAAGAAGTGCTGTCGACGGAATTTGCGATTTCGGCAGAAAAAAAACTAGCTCTGATTGAGCTAGGAAAAAAACGAACAGAATTATTTTTGAAACAGTGGACGTATTAAAAGAAAGCTCTGTTTTTCTTTTTGCTCTTTTTTCCTTCGATCACCGTCAGCTGAGTCTGGCTTTTTTTCTTGACCAAGACAGGCTTGGATTTGTTGATAGACGGCACGCTTCTCAGATGATTCACCCGGCCTCTGACTGAGCGTTTTTTATGATCCTGAAAACGCTTGTTTGATTGTTTGGCTGCTTTTCTAAATGCTGCTCCTTCACCGCCCGCGTCGCGGTTTATAAGATGTCTGATGACTAAATAGACAATTGCGCCGACCGCAGCAAAAACAAACAAATATTGCAGCAAGCGGCCGGGGCTTGTGACAGCAAAATAAACGAAACCAAAAATTCCAAGCGCAATCACTAAAGCTGAGACTGGATGTACCCGTTGCTTCATAACTGTCCACCTCCCAAAAAATTAACCGATTCGTTAAAGTTTACATTACGATATAGAAGGTTCCTTCTGTTCGTCCTCTGCTTTGGTCTCCATATGAAGAAGCTCGTTAAAGCTTGCGATTGCCACTTCCACCTGATCGTCCGACGGCTCTTTTGTCGTCAAAAGCTGCAGCCAAAGGCCGGGATAGCCCAGCGCTTTCAGCACAGGTATGTTTCTCACTTTGTTCGTCAGCTGCAGCACTTCAAATGAAATGCCAAGAACGACTGGTATCAGCGCGATTCTATTTAAAATACGGACCCAGAGAGGGTCAGCAGGAACAAGCAAGTAAACAAACATGCCCACGATCACCGTAAATAGAATAAAACTGCTTCCACATCTGTAGTGAAGCCTTGATTGACGCTGAACATTTTCCACCGTAACCGGCATGTTTTGTTCGAAACAGTTTATGACTTTATGTTCGGCTCCGTGATATTGAAAAACCCTTTTAATGAAAGGGGTGCACGATATCGCGTAAATATAGCCCAACAGCAGGATCAGCTTGAAAAAGCTTTCGACCATAATCTGCGCGACATCAGATTGGAATACAGGCCGGGTAAGCTCCGCCAAAAAGACGGGAACAAGCGTAAATACAAATTTGCTGAAGAGGAATGATAGCACCCCGACAGCGGCAAGCCCAAAAATCATCGTCAGCTTTGACTGCTTCTCCTCTTTTAATTGATCGTCCAATGCAGGGTCGCGATCATACCGTTCGCTTGAAAAATTCAAATGCTTGGTACCGTTCGCACTCGCTTCAATAATCGCGATGATCCCCCGGAGAAACGGAATTTTCTTCAGCTTTTCCAGCGTGGGATGTGATGTGCGGGGCAGCTTGAAAAATTCAATGCTCTGATCCTTCCTGCGAATCGCGGTTACATAATGGCGCCTGCCGCCGAACATCACGCCTTCGACGACGGCCTGCCCTCCGTATGCGGGCTTTTTTTGATTTGACATTTGCATCAACCTATCTGTATCAATCTATGATTACATTAACCATTTCCTTACACCTATTGTACAGGAAAAGTACTGAAACCTCTAGGTTGACGTGCCTAAAAATTTTAGAAATTAGAGAAGCGAATCGTCAAATCTAATTCAAGTATACCCGTTTTCTTGATTTTTACACTTCCGTTCAAAAAAACTTGGAAAGATACTGTTGGCACAGCTGTTTTTGGACATACTGGAAATGGAGGTGAACTGACGTCATGAGCAGTGAAGACAATGAAAAACAGCCCGAAGAACTTGAGCAGAATAAACGCGAACAACCGGCATCTTTCATCGGCAGGGTGGTTACGACAGGGTTTATCGGCGGCATTCTCTGGAGTGCGCTGGGAGAGCTTGCATACCTGTTTAAATTTTCAGAAGTCACGCCGAACATGGTTCTTCAGCCTATTGCTGTCGGCGAATGGAAAAACGGTTTTCTCGGAACGGTGATCAGCATTTTGCTGATAGGGGTGATTTCAATCGGCGCTGCCCTCCTGTACTTCGGCTGCCTGAAGCAAATCAAGGGTATGTGGCCCGGGATTTTATACGGAGCTGTTTTGTGGGGCATCGTATTCTATCTGTTTAATCCGATGTTTCCGGATGTACAGACAGTTTCCGAGCTGAAAAGGGAAACGGTTATCACGACGTTTTGCATCTACTTGCTGTACGGATTGTTTGTCGGCTATTCGATTTCGTTTGAATACAATGAATTAAATTCCGAAAAGGTTTCAAAGGCGATTGGAGAATCGAAGGAATAGTGTTGATACCTGAATCATTATGATAAAATGTTCACTGTAAGTGGACATTTTTTAACGTGAAACAAACGGTGGCTTTGTTTAATGAAAAAAGGGGGAAGAGAGTTGCCGCACATTTTAATTTTGAACGGACCGAATTTAAACCGGCTTGGGAAGCGAGAACCTGAAATATACGGAAGAGATACGCTGACCGATTTAGAGCAAAAGCTCTTTCAATTTGCCGAAGGCGTTCAGGCTGAGCTGACGTTTTTCCAGTCAAACCATGAAGGGGATATCATCGACGCTCTTCATGAGGCTGAGGATCAGTATGACGGCGTCGTCTTAAATCCGGGCGCTTTTTCGCACTACAGCTATGCCATTCGCGATGCAGTGGCCGCCATCAGCATACCGGTGATCGAAGTTCACATTTCCAATCCCGATGCGAGGGAAGAGTTTCGGCGGCAATCGGTGATTGCACCCGTGGCTCAGGGCCGGATTACCGGACTCGGTTTTGAAGGCTACAAGCTTGCCGTCTGTTATTTTTTGAACAACAAATAGCAAAAGGGGGACTCTAGAACGATGAAACTGAAAAAACTGAGAGAACTTTTTGGCGGTCTTGGAATCGAAGGGCTTCTGCTGACGAGCAGCGTCAACTTGAGGTACATAACCGGATTTACAGGCTCTGCGGGCCTTGCGGTGATTTCAGAGGACAAAGCGGTCTTCATTACGGATTTCCGGTATACCGAGCAGGCCAAACATCAAATCAAGGGCTTTGAAATCGTTGAGCATACCGGCTCAATCATCAAAAAAGCAGCTGATGCGATCAAGGAAATGGGACTAAATAAAATTGGTTTTGAGCAGGATAAGATGACATACGGAACGTATGCCGCATACAAAGATCTTCTCGGCCCGGCGGAGCTTGTTCCGGTTTCGCATTCGGTTGAAAAGTTGCGCTTGATTAAGTCAAGTGAAGAGATTAAGATATTAAAGGAAGCTGCTAAGATTGCAGATGATGCATTCAGCCATATTCTGACGGTGATTAAGCCCGGCATGACGGAGATTTCAATCGCCAATGAACTGGAGTTTTACATGCGGAGTCAGGGGGCGGATCATTCTTCATTCGATATGATCGTCGCCTCGGGCGTCCGCTCAAGCCTGCCGCACGGAGTGGCAAGCGATAAAACCGTCGAGAAAGGCGATTTCGTCACATTGGATTTCGGGGCCTACTATAAAGGATACTGCTCGGACATTACGCGCACGATCGCCGTGGGAGAGCCGAGTGATGAGCTGAAAGGCATTTATCAAACCGTGTTTGAAGCGCAGGCGCTCGGCATGCAGAATATCAGGCCGGGAATCACCGGCAAACAGGCTGACGCCTATACGAGGGACCATATTGCTTCCAAAGGCTACGGCGATTATTTCGGCCATTCTACCGGCCACGGCCTCGGCATGGAAGTCCATGAAGGCCCCGCGCTTTCAGTCCGTTCTGACCAGCTTCTTGAAAAAGGCATGGTCGTTACGGTCGAACCGGGAATCTACATACCGGGCAAGGGCGGAGTCAGAATAGAGGACGATATTGTCCTCACTGAGGGCGGGAACGAATCTCTCACCCATTCCGCAAAAGATCTAATTATTTTATAATCCGTTTGATTGGAGCTATAGGAGGATAACCATGATTTCAGTAAACGATTTTCGCACAGGTTTAACGATTGAAGTGGACGGAGGCATTTGGCGCGTTGTTGATTTCCAGCACGTCAAACCGGGTAAGGGTGCAGCATTTGTCCGCTCAAAATTGAGAAATCTCCGCACAGGCGCGATTCAGGAAAAAACATTCCGTGCAGGCGAAAAAGTAGCCCGCGCCCAAATCGAGACAAAAACGATGCAGTATCTGTACGCCAACGGCGATCAGCACGTTTTTATGGACACGAGCTCATACGAGCAGCTTGAGCTGAGCTCTTCGCAAATCGAGCATGAGCTTAAATTCCTGCTTGAAAACATGTCCGTTCAAATCATGATGTATCAATCAGAAACGCTCGGTATCGAACTTCCGAACACGGTCGAGCTGAAGGTTGTTGAAACAGAACCGGGCATCAAAGGCGATACAGCATCAGGCGGAACAAAACCAGCAAAAACAGAAACAGGTTTAGTTGTCAACGTTCCGTTCTTCGTGAACGAAGGCGATACACTCGTTGTCAATACTTCTGACGGTTCTTACGTTTCCAGAGCGTAGGCCATGCGCACAGGAGCCGGCTTCATATGAAGCCGGCTCTTTTTTTGTTTTGCAAGTTTTAAGTAGAAAATCAGAAGACTACTTTTTCAAGAGAGAGCATAGATTGTAAAAAAAGCCGGAAAGCGTTAATGGAGGTTTATGATATGAAGTTTTTCTTTGGACAAGTCAATCCGACTGTTTTGACAATGGCGGCTTTAAGAGTTGTTTCCTCTTTAATCGAGCTGACGGCCGCGATCGTGATGCTTCTTTTGAACGACGTCCGCAAGGCGGTTGCCGTAAACAGCGTGCTTGCCATGGTCGGACCGTTTATTTTTATTATCACGATGACGATCGGAATATATCAGATCGCGGGCCAGCTCTCCTATGCGAAGCTCATCCTTATCTTCATGGGCGTCGTTTTCATTATTGCAGGAATCTATAAATAACGAAGCAGGCTCTCTTGTCATAAAGTCTTTCTTTGAACATACATTTTTATAGAAGACAAGCTAAAAGAGGAGGGAGCGTTTTTGCAGCACATCACAGAGATTCTCCCTGACACGATTAAACTGGCGCTTGCCGGGCTTGCTGAACACGACATGAACCAGATCGAAGAAATTCGGATCAGGACAAGTCGTCCGCTTGAATTGGTTCAAAAAGGCCAGCCGCTTTTTTTGGATTATGCGGCAACGCCGGAGGATTCAGCGATATTTTTGAACAGGCTCGGCAATTACAGCATGTACACGCTCGAAGAGGAACTGAAAAAAGGGTATATCACGATAAAAGGCGGCCACCGCGTCGGCCTTGCCGGCCGGGTCGTCATCGAAAACGGAACGGTCAAGGGAATCAGGGACATCTCCTCCTTCAACATTCGCATCGCCAAAGAAAAGATCGGCATATCGCAGCCATATGTGCCTTATCTCTTTAAAAACGCCTGGCTGAACACATTGATCATCGGTCCCCCGCAAACAGGCAAGACGACTTTGCTCAGGGATCTTGGCAGGCTGATCAGCACGGGAAGCGGCAACATTCCCGCGAAAAAGGTCGCCGTTGTTGACGAAAGGTCTGAGATTGCCGGATGTGTAAACGGCATTCCACAGTACAAGTTCGGGAAGCGCATTGATATTCTCGACGCCTGCCCAAAGGCGGAAGGGATGATGATGATGATCAGGTCAATGAGCCCGGATGTGGTGATCGCCGATGAGATTGGCAGAACAGAAGACGCAGAAGCCCTGTTGGAAGCGGTGCATGCAGGGGTGTCGGTTATTGTGTCAGCCCACGGGTTTTCGTTTAGAGACGTTATGAAGCGGCCTTCCTTGAAGCGGCTTCGGGAATACGGCGTTTTTCAGCGAATCGTTGAGCTGTCGCGGAAAAACGGACCGGGCACGATAAGCCGGATCTGCGGCGGTGACGGGGAGCCGCTCACAGCGGCTGGGAAGGTGTTATCATGCTGAAGCTTTTCGGGGCTGTGCTGATTTTGGCGGCTGCCACTTGGACAGGTTTTGAGATGGCAAAACCCTTCAGCGAAAGGCCGAAGCAAATCCGGCAGCTTTTGGCAGCTCTGCAGTCGCTGGAGGCTGAAATTATGTATGGGCATACCCCGCTCCGCCTGGCGTCAAAACATATCGCCGAACAGCTTTCTGAACCCGTTTCTTCCCTGTTTGAGACGTTCTCGCATAAGCTTGGAGAAGGCACCGCTTCAGCCGGAGCAGCCTGGGAGGACAGCCTGAGGAAAGTGTGGCCCGAAACGGCTCTCAAAACAAAGGAATTTGATATTTTGAGGCAATTTGGAGAAACGCTTGGCAGGCATGACCTCGTTTCGCAGCAGAAGCATATCAAGCTGGCGCTGACCCATTTGGAAACAGAGGAAGCTGAAGCGAACCTCGCCCAGGCGAAAAACGAAAAAATGGTAAAAAGCCTTGGATTTTTGGCGGGACTGTTACTGGTTCTTCTATTGATGTAATGAAGAGGGGAGCGCAAAAGAAATGGGAGTAGACGTAAATATTATTTTTCAAATCGCCGGCGTCGGAATCGTCGTCGCATTTCTTCACACCATACTTGATCAAATGGGAAAGAAAGAATATGCCCAATGGGTCACGCTTTTAGGATTTATTTATATTTTATTCATGGTTGCAACTGTCGTCGATGATCTCTTCCAAAAGATAAAAGCTGTCTTTCTATTCCAGGGATAGGGGGGCTTACTCATTGAAATCGTTCAAATCGTAGGATTAGGAATGATTGCAACCTTTCTCAGCTTGATTGTCAAAGAGCAAAAGCCGACATTTGCATTTTTGATCATCGTATTTACCGGCTGCACGATTTTTTTATTCCTGGTCGACCAGGTGTACGAAATCATCCGCATGATCGAAAAGATCGCCGTTAATGCAAATATCAACATGATGTACGTCGAAACGATATTGAAAATCATCGGGATCGCATATATTGCGGAGTTTGGTGCACAGCTGACAAAGGATGCCGGACAGGGGGCGATTGCCTCGAAAATCGAGCTGGCAGGCAAAATCCTCATTTTAGTCATGGCCGTTCCGATTTTAACCGTCATAATCGAGACCATCATCGGGCTGATCCCTTCCATGTCTTAGTCAGAAAGGAGGATTTTTGGTGTGAAGCGTTTACTGTTTTGGCTCCTGGTCATCGGCTTTGTTTTCGCGGGGGCTCGGGAGGTACAAGCCTCTGAAAAAGAAGGGGAAGCAGGTACTGCCGCAACATCGGCGGAAGCGATGGCCGATCAGCAGGCCGAATCGCTGGAGATCGACAAGGTCGGCGAGTTTTGGAACAACATTATGACGGAATACGGAGGCCATCTTCCGGAGAGCCAAAAAGGCAGCTTATTGGAGTTCATCAAGGGAGAGAAGCATTTTTCGCCGGAAGAGTGGGCCAAAGCGCTTTTTTCTTATTTGTTTCATGAAGTGCTGGCAAACGGGAAACTATTGGGAACCCTGATTCTTTTGACGATATTTTGCGTCCTGCTCCAGCTCCTGCAAAATGCGTTCCAGCAAAGCACCGTCAGCAAAGTAGCCTATGCGATCGTTTACATGGTGCTGATCATCCTCGCGCTTAACAGCTTTCGGGTCGCCGTCACCTACGCGAATGAAGCGATCCAGTCGATGACAAGCTTCATCCTGTCGCTCGTCCCCCTGCTCCTCGCGCTGATGGCGACCTCGGGGGGAGCCGTTTCAGCAGCTTTCTTTCATCCTGTGATTCTCTTCTTAATGAACACGAGCGGCCTGTTTATCCAGTATATCGTGATGCCGCTTTTATTTTTATCAGCGATCTTAAGCATCGTCAGCACGATGACCGAACAGTACAAAGTCACCCAGCTTGCCCAGCTCCTTCGCAATGCAGCGATCGGAACGCTGGCCGCCTTTTTAACCGTATTTCTCGGCGTCATTTCGGTTCAGGGCGCATCAGCCGCCGTCACCGACGGCATCACGTTAAGGACGGCCAAATTCATCACGGGCAATTTCATTCCCGTATTAGGCCGGATGTTTACGGAGGCGACGGACACGGTGATCAGCGCTTCCCTCCTGCTCAAAAACACCGTCGGGATTCTCGGGGTGGCCATCCTGATTTGCATCGCCGCATTCCCGGCAGTCAAAATCCTCTCCCTTGCGCTGATTTACAAAATTGCCGCCGCTGTTTTGCAGCCTTTGGGGGGAGGCCCTGTCATCAGCTGCCTTGATGTAATCAGCAAAAGCGTCATCTACATTTTCGCTGCGATGGCGATCGTCTCGCTCATGTTTTTTCTAAGCTTAACCGTCATTATTACAGCGGGGAACCTGACCATGATGATGAAGTAGGGGAGGGTCTGATATGGCTTTTTTGACAGAGTGGCTGACAAACATCATTTTGTTTATTCTGCTTGCGATCATCATCGACATGCTTTTGCCGAACTCGAGCATGCAGAAGTACGCAAAAATGGTGATCAGCCTTCTATTGATCGTTGTCATACTGAATCCGATTTTTACGCTGTTCCGTGCCGATCCGGATGCTATCATCGAGCAGCTGACCAAAAACGGACAAGTCCGGCATGAAGAAATAAAAAATCAGCTGAATTCAGAAAAAAAAGAAATACAAGCCTCACAACAAGCATATATTTTAGAACAGATGGCTGCTCAATTAAAAAAGAGTGCAGAGGAGAGGTTGAGTCATGACAAATACAAGATAGCTAAAGTAGAAATCTCTTCTGCGGGCCGCCTGCAATCCGAAAAGGATGTCGCCCGGCATATCGAAGCGTCCGTTTATTTGGAGACAGCTTCCGAAAAAACGGTCCAAGCCGTCAAACCTGTCGACATCAATACAGGGGAAGCCTATCAGACAGAACGAACAAGAGATCATCAGGAAGCCGAGAAAATCAAAGAACAGCTGGCAGGCATATGGGACATGAACCCCGACAAGATCACAGTCCATATCGAAGGGGGAGAACAAAGCGGCAATGAATAAAAGAAGCTGGATCGAGAAGCTGATCGGTCATTTGGTCCCGAAAGAAGGGAAAGAAGGAAAAGCGAAGCTGACGAAATACCACTATTTTCTGCTTTTGTTCGTTCTCGGCGTCTCTTTCATGCTGGTGAGCCAGATTTTTTCTTCCGAACCGTCGCAGCAGAAGGCGGACGTCCCCGCATCATCTGAGAAATCGACATCAGAAAACCAGGAACAAAGCCGTGACAAGGAAGTGTTTAAGCCGGCCGGGAGCGACAAACCAAAGGATTCGATCCAGGACTATGAAAGGGATTACGAGAACCAGCTCAAGGAGATTTTGGAAACGATCATCGGCGTTGAGGATGTATCGATCGTCGTCAATGTTGATGCGACTTCCCTGAAGGTGTTTGAAAAAAATCAGAAAACGCAAGAGACATCAACTGATGAAACGGACAAACAGGGCGGAAAACGGACCGTCACCGAAACATCTTCCGATGAAGAAATTGTCATGATCAAGCACGGCGAGGAAGAAACGCCGGTCGTCGTCCAGACGAAAAAGCCCGAGATCAGAGGCGTTCTCGTTGTCGCTCAGGGAGTCGACAACGTTCAAATAAAACAAACCATCATTGAAGCAGTGACAAGGGTTCTTGACGTTCCGAGCCACCGCGTCGCTGTTGCCCCTAAAAAAATGAAGGAGGATTCATAAATGATGCTGAAAAAACAAACGGTCTGGCTTTTAACCATGTTAAGTCTTGTCGTTGTGCTGAGTGTCTACTATATCATGTCGCCTGAAGGAGAAAATGTCGTGTCGGTAAATGACGAAGGACAAGTCGCTGCTGAAAAAGAACAGCCGACTAAAGAACAGCCGATGAAAGAGGAGCCTGCAAAAGAAAAAAGCACAGAATCTGAAAAAGGCAAAACCGATGGAAAGGAAAGGGAAGATAAAGAAACGTCAGCCAGCGAACAAAGCGCTGAAAAAGGAGAGGTTGTGACAGAGGAAACGTCTGAGGGAGACGACTTCACGACATACCGGATGGAGATGGACGATCAGCGCAGCAAAATGAGGGAAGAATTAAACGAGATCGTTATGAGCGACAAAGCGACCGCAAAAGAAAAAAGCGAAGCCTACGATAAGATGACAGAGCTTAGCGATGCGGAAGGAACGGAGAAAACGCTTGAAACGCTGATTAAAACAAAAGGGTACAAAGATGCATTAGTCAATGCCGAAGGAGATAAAGTCAATATCACGGTTAAATCGAAAGACCATTCAAAAGCCGCTGCTATCGATATCATCGACCTCGTCGAAAAAGAAGTAAAAAACTTAAACGATGTGGCTGTTACATTTGAACCTTCCGAATAAAACGTTTCCCGCTTGGAATAAAGCGGGATTTTTTCGTAACCGAAGAAGCGGTCGTGTTCAGCGGCTTTATGATAGGAGTTGAATTCGGTACCCCTCTCCTGTAAGATGATATATAGTATGTACTTTTAGTACTAACTGATAATCATGAGAAATCTATTCATTAGGGGTGCGATAGCATGTTAAATATTGATGAAATCAGACAGCTTATAAAACTAATTGATGAATCTTCGATAAATGAATTTACATACGAAAACGAAGGATCGAAGGTCGAGCTTAAGAAGAATGCCGGCGGCTCCGTGCAGATGGTTCAGCAGGTTCCTGCCGCGCCTGTTCAAGCTCCGGCCGCTCAAGCCGCGCAGCAGCAGGCTCCTGTTCAGGAGGCGCCGGCAAAGGAAGAGAAAGATAACGGCAACCTGCATAAAATCACGTCTCCGATGGTCGGAACGTTTTATGCATCGTCTTCGCCTGAAGCTGATCCATATGTAACCGTTGGATCAAAGGTTACAGAATCATCCGTCGTCTGCATCGTCGAAGCGATGAAGCTCTTCAATGAAATCGAAGCCGAAGTAAAAGGCGAAATCGTTGAAGTTTTAGTAGAAAACGGACAGCTTGTTGAATACGGACAACCTCTCTTTTTAGTAAGAGCAGAGTAAGGAGCAGTAAGATGATTAAAAAGCTATTAATTGCGAACCGGGGAGAAATTGCCGTCAGAATTATCAGAGCTTGTAAGGAAATGGGGATCGAAACGGTGGCCATCTATTCGGAAGCAGATAGAGAGGCGCTCCATGTTCAGATGGCAGACGAAGCATTCTGCATCGGGCCGAAGCTTTCAAAAGACAGCTACCTGAACATCACCAACATCGTCACCGTCGCCAAGATGACCGGCGCAGACGCGATTCATCCGGGCTACGGCTTTCTTGCGGAAAATGCGGATTTTGCCGAGCTTTGCGAAGAGGTAAACGTAACCTTCGTCGGACCCACAGCAGATGCCATTTCTAAGATGGGGACGAAAGACGTCGCGCGGGAAACGATGCAGAAGGCAGGCGTTCCGATCGTGCCGGGATCACAAGGAATTATCGAAAATGTCGAAGATGCGGTTTCATTGGCGCGCGATATCGGGTATCCTGTGATTATCAAGGCAACCGCAGGCGGAGGCGGAAAAGGAATCCGCGTCGCCCGCACGGAAGAAGAATTGATCAACGGCATCAAGATCACACAGCAGGAGGCGGCCACAGCATTCGGAAATCCAGGCGTGTATATTGAAAAGTACATCGAAGATTTCAGACACGTGGAAATTCAAGTGCTTGCCGACACGCACGGAAACACGATTCATCTGGGAGAGCGCGACTGTTCGATCCAAAGAAGGCTGCAAAAGCTTCTTGAAGAAACGCCTTCACCTGCTCTGGATGAATCTGTAAGGGAGCAGATGGGCCAAGCAGCTGTAAAAGCGGCTGAAGCGGTTCAATATACGGGCGCAGGAACGGTTGAGTTCATTTACGATTACCGCGAACAGAAATTTTACTTCATGGAAATGAACACGCGGATTCAGGTTGAACATCCCGTGACGGAAATGGTGACAGGCGTCGATTTGATCAAAGAACAGATCAAAGTGGCATCAGGCGAGAAATTGAGCCTTACACAAGAAGAGGTCACATTTGACGGATGGGCGATCGAATGCCGGATTAACGCCGAAAATCCTGAGAAAAACTTCATGCCGTCACCCGGGAAAATCGAAATGTATCTTCCTCCGGGAGGCCTTGGCGTCAGAGTCGAATCGGCCGTATATCCCGGATACTCGATTCCGCCGTATTATGACAGCATGATCGCCAAAGTGATCACCTACGGAAAGACGAGGGATGAAGCTGTTTCAAGAATGAAGCGGGCCTTGAGCGAATTCGTGATCGAAGGCATTCACACGACAATCCCGTTCCATTTGAAGTTATTGGATCATGAAACATTTGTAAGCGGGGAATTCAACACGAAGTTTTTAGAAATATATGATGTCATGGGATCGTAATTATTACGGAGGTGAATCTGTTGAAAGACGATAACAGCTTATTGGACATGAGCCATGAAGAAAACCATTTGGGGAGAGTGGAAATCGCTCCCGAAGTCATTGAGGTAATCGCTGGAATCGCGGCATCCGAAGTCGAAGGCGTTGCCGAAATGCGCGGCAATTTTGCAACGGGCGTTGTGGAGCGCTTCGGCAAAAAGAACCACGGCAAAGGCGTTAAAGTCGATCTGTCTGATGACGGGATTACGATTGACGTATTCTGCGTCATGTTATTCGGCGTGTCGATTCCGAAGGTCGCAAGTGCTGTCCAGGACAACATCCGCCAGACGCTCCTCAATATGACTGCTCTTTCGATTAATGAAATTAATATTCACATCGTTGGAATTCAATTTGATTCAAAAACGCATGAAGTTGAAATTGATCAAGAGATGTAGCGCGGTTGAATGGAAGAACCAAGGGGACCCGACGGCCCTTTGGTTTTTTCGTGTCCAGCCTTTAAAAAATGCTTTTTAAAAAGCATCATTCTGACCATTGCGATGAAAAATAAAAAGGATGCAAGAGAAAGTACACAGAAAACGAATGATTTCCGGGGGATTTCATTTATTATTCGGTTATAACCGATAAAACCTCGATTTTTGCATGCGAAAAGACTAAAAATATGATATGATCTCTTTGTGGCTTAACCGGTTAGCAGCAAAGAGGGTTAAAGGAGAAAAAGAAAGAATGAAAAGAAGAACAGCAAGAGAAAAGGCTTTGCAGTCATTATTCCAAATTGACGTCAGCGATATTGAACCGAAAGAAGCGATGGCCCATGCCCTGGACGGCATGGAAAGCGACGCTTTTTTCGAACAGCTTGTCTACGGGGTCTTAGAGAATAAGGAAAAAATCGATGAGATGATCACGCGCCATCTCGTCAATTGGAAGCTTGACAGACTGGCAAATGTCGACCGCGCCATTTTGCGCTTATCAGCATATGAAATGGCGTTTGTAGACGATATACCGGCCAGCGTCTCTATGAATGAAGCGATTGAGCTGGCAAAGCAATTTGGGGATGACAAGTCGGCGAAGTTTATAAACGGTGTTCTTTCTAACATTAAGTCCGATCTTGAATAATTTAGGAGGAGAGCAAATGACAGCAACCATCATCGACGGGAAAGAAACAGCAAAAGAAAAGCGCGGGCAGCTGGCCAAGGAAGTTGAAGAACTGAAAAAACAAGGAGTTACCCCGGGACTGGCCGTTATTTTAATCGGCGATGATCCGGCGTCTCTTTCATATGTGCGCGGCAAGAAAAAAGCGGCTGAGGCTATGGGGATTCGTTTTCAATTGGATCATTTCGACTCAAGCTTCACCGAACAGCAGCTGCTTGAGGTGATCGATCAATACAACAATAATGACGACTTTCACGGAATTCTTGTCCAGCTGCCTCTTCCGGAGCATATTTCCGAACAAGCGGTGATCGAAAAAATTTCCCCTGACAAAGATGTCGACGGGTTTCATCCGTTGAACGTCGGGAAGATGCTGCTCGGCGAAGATACATTTCTGCCTTGCACACCTGCGGGCATCATCGAGCTATTGAAAAAAACCGGCGTCGATTTGTCAGAAAAAGAGGTTGTTGTCGTCGGCAGAAGCAATATTGTCGGAAAGCCTGTAGGGCAGCTTCTTCTGAACGAAAACGCAACCGTCACATATTGCCATTCAAGAACGGCCGATATTACGGCGCATACGAAAAAAGCCGATGTTCTCATCGTAGCAGTAGGGAAAGCTAATTTTATCAAAGCGGATCAAATTAAAGAAGGAGCCGTCGTCATCGATGTCGGCGTCAACCGCCTTGAAAACGGAAAACTTGTTGGGGACGTGGCGTTCGAAGAGGCGAAAGAGAAAGCTTCCTACATCACGCCTGTACCGGGCGGAGTCGGTCCGATGACCATCACCATGCTTGCCCATAATACGGTTAAATCAGCGAAACGTTCGTTGTAACGGACAGCCGTTCATCCGTCAGAAACCCTGGCGGATGAACATTTTTGATGCCGGCTGGAAAGGAGGCTCTCGCCATGGATGAAGTAGCATTTGTCACGGTTACCGCATTGACAAAATACATTAAACGCAAATTTGACGTCGATCCCCATCTAGATGACCTTTGGATCAAGGGTGAGCTGTCAAATGTAAAAATACATAGCAGGGGCCATATTTATTTTACGCTGAAAGATGACAACGCCCGCATACAGGCCGTCATGTTCGCCAGACAAAACAAAAGCCTCGGCTTTACTCCCGAAAACGGAATGAAGGTGCTGGTAAGAGGCGGCATTACGGTGTATGAACCGAGCGGCAATTATCAGCTTTACGCTAAAGAAATGCAGCCCGACGGAATCGGGGCGCTTCATTTGGCATATGAAGAACTAAAGAAAAAGCTGTCGCAAGAAGGGCTGTTTGACGAAGCGCACAAAAAGCCCATCCCCGCTTTTCCGTCAGTCATCGGTGTCGTCACGTCCCCTACAGGAGCGGCTGTACGGGACGTCATCACCACTATTAAAAGAAGATATCCCCTCGTAAAAGTGATTGTCCTCCCAACCCTTGTTCAGGGAACAAACGCCAGTGAATCCATCGTCAGAAGCATCGAAGAGGCCAACCGCAGACAGCTGTGCGATGTGCTGATCGTCGGGCGCGGAGGGGGATCGATAGAAGAGCTGTGGGCTTTTAATGAAGAAATCGTTGCAAGGGCGATTTTTGCATCCGACATCCCGATCATATCAGCCGTCGGAC
>NZ_JBALMR010000044.1:17921-40006 GCF_036963165.1 Bacillus sp. JJ675
CACGAAACCGACTTTACGATCAGCGATTTTACTGCCGATCTGCGCGCAGCAACCCCTACGGGAGCCGCCGAGCTTGCCGTCCCGAATATGCTTGATTTGATGGAGCGTCTGAAAACACTGGATGTCCGAATGACAAAAGCGATGCAGCAGGGTTTGCGAAAGCGGCAGGAGCTTTTGAATTACCTTCAATCCTCATATGCTTTTCGTTATCCGAAAAGGCTGTACGCCCAAAAGGAACAGGAGTTTGACCTTATATTCGACCGTTTTCAAAAGCAGATCGTCCTGACCTTGGACCGGAAAAAGCAGAAGCTGAGCGAGCAGTCGTACAAATTGCAGATGCGCCATCCGGAAGAACAGCTCAGGCAGGCGAGAAGACGGCACGGGGAACAGACAGAACGGCTGAAACGGAATATGAGCGTGCAGCTCAAGCAGATTCATTCGCAGTTTCAGACGGTTCTTGGTAAACTGAATGCATTGAGCCCTCTTCAAGTCATGGAAAGAGGGTACAGTCTGACATATAAAGAAGACGAATTGATCAAAAGTATCGAACAGGTGCAGGAAAATGACGAGATCCAAGTCAAATTAAAAGACGGGACGCTGGCCTGTGAAGTACGTCAGAAGAGAGGCGAAACAAATGGCTGAAGAAAAGAAAAATAATCAGGAAGAAATAACGTTTGAAGAGGCCATGAAAGGTCTTGAACAAATCGTATCAAAACTGGAGGAAGGGGACGTGCCTTTGGAAAAAGCGATCGATTATTTCCAGGAAGGCATGCTTCTTTCGAAGATGTGCCACGAAAAGCTGCAACATGTAGAGAAGCAGATGGACTACATTTTGCGGGAAAACGGGGAATTGGCTCCTTTCAGCGTTCGGGAGGAGGAAAAAGGTGACCAGTAAGCTAGAAGGATTTTTAAAAACGAGAAAAGCGTTAATCGAACAGCGTCTTCCTTTATATATTCAAGAGCTACAAGCGCCGGCAACCCTTAAACAATCCATGCTTTACTCTCTGGAAGCTGGAGGAAAAAGGCTGAGGCCGATTTTGGTGCTTGCTCTTCTTCATGCATACGGAAAGCATGAAGAGGACGGCATACCGGTCGGCTGTGCGGTTGAAATGATCCATACGTATTCGCTGATCCATGATGACCTTCCTTGCATGGACGACGATGATTTAAGAAGAGGAAAACCGACAAACCATAAAATATACGGCGAAGCGACGGCAGTGCTTGCAGGCGATGCTCTGCTGACGGAAAGCTTTAAAATGATTACCACACACGTCTCATTTAACGTCCCGGCTGAAAAGCGGCTCAGGATTGTGAATGAGCTCGTCTCTGCTGCGGGTGCGGAAGGCATGGTCGGCGGCCAAATTTTGGATATGGAAGCGGAGTCAAAACCCGTGTCATTACAAGAGCTTCAATCGATTCATGAAGGAAAAACGGCCAAACTCCTCAGCTTCAGCGTAATTGCGGGAGCGATTCTTGCGGACGCGCCGGAAGAAGAGATTGAAAAGCTTCGCGAATTCGGGCATCATATCGGGATCGGCTTTCAAATCAGGGACGACATTTTGGATCTAGAAGGCTCAGAGGATAAAATCGGCAAGCGGATCGGATCTGATACGACGAACGGAAAATCGACCTATCCGTCGCTTCTGTCGGTGGAAGGGGCCAAACAAAAGCTCAACGAGCATATCGAAAAGGCGAAGCGGCTGATCTCAGAGCTCTCGCTTGAAAAAAAGCTGCTGTATGAACTGTGCGATATGATTGCAGACCGCGACCATTGATGCTGCGGTTCCCATTTGAGTATAAAAGAGTGGTTATGATAAAATGTTAACAGTTGAACTTTAAAACGCCGCGCCGTTATCACGATGTGTTAGCGGCTGTTTTTTCAGACTGAAGCGTCCGCATATGCAAGTTTGCGCATAAGGGTGGGTTCATCATATAATAATTCAAGCTGATAAAAAGGATGATATCCTTTTTTGAATAAATTGTAATCTTTGAAGCAAGGCGCATACTTGCAGAAATCATCTGAAAGTGAGTTGATCCGATTGGATCTGTTATCTATAAAAGACCCTACGTTTTTAAAACATCTTTCCATTCAGGAACTGGAAAGCTTGAGCGCTGAGATTCGCCGATTTTTAATTGAAACGCTTTCTGAATCGGGAGGCCACATCGGTCCTAACCTTGGCGTTGTCGAACTTACGATCGCTCTTCATCGGGAATTTAACAGCCCGAAAGACAAATTTTTATGGGATGTCGGGCATCAATCTTATGTTCACAAGCTTTTGACCGGCCGCGGAAAGGAATTTGCGACATTGCGCCAGCATAAAGGCCTTTGCGGCTTTCCGAAGCGGAACGAGAGCGAACACGATATCTGGGAAACAGGCCACAGCTCAACTTCTCTTTCCGGAGCGATGGGAATGGCGGTTGCCAGGGATTTAAAAGGTACGGACGAGTATATCATCCCGATCATCGGCGACGGGGCTCTTACGGGCGGAATGGCGCTTGAAGCGCTAAACCACATCGGACACGAACAAAAAGATATGATCGTCATTTTGAATGACAATGAGATGAGCATCGCCCCGAACGTCGGAGCGATTCATTCCATGCTCGGAAGGCTGCGCACGGCGGGTAAATACCAATGGGTGAAAGATGAACTTGAATACTTGTTCAAGCGCATACCGGCCGTGGGCGGAAAGCTTGCTGCGACGGCTGAGCGCGTCAAAGACAGCCTGAAGTACCTGTTAGTGTCCGGGATGTTTTTTGAAGAGCTCGGTTTTACGTATCTGGGCCCTGTAGACGGCCATTCCTATGAAGAGTTGTTTGAAAATATGCAGTATGCGAAGAAAACGAAGGGGCCCGTACTCCTTCACGTCATTACGAAGAAAGGGAAGGGCTATAAGCCTGCCGAAGCGGACAAAACCGGAACATGGCACGGCACAGGTCCATATAAAATCGATACGGGAGACTTTGTCAAACCGAAGGCCGCCGCTCCGTCGTGGAGCGCCCTTGTCAGCGAAACGGTCCGGAAGCTTGCAAGGGAAGACGAACGAATCGTCGCCATCACCCCGGCCATGCCGGTCGGTTCCAAGCTTGAAGGATTCGCAAGCGAATTTCCCGACAGAATGTTTGACGTCGGGATAGCCGAACAGCATGCAGCAACGATGGCGGCCGGCCTTGCAACACAGAACATGAAGCCGTTTCTCGCGATTTATTCGACATTTCTTCAGCGCGCCTATGACCAGGTCGTCCACGATATTTGCCGGCAAAACCTAAACGTGTTCATCGGCATTGACAGGGCGGGGCTCGTCGGCGCTGACGGCGAAACTCATCAAGGCGTATTTGATATCGCTTTTTTAAGGCACATTCCAAATCTTGTGCTGATGATGCCGAAAGACGAAAATGAAGGCCAGCACATGGTCAACACGGCGATCCGCTACGATGACGGCCCCATCGCCATGCGCTTCCCGCGCGGAAACGGCCTCGGCGTTAAAATGGATAAAGAGCTGAAGACGATTCCGATCGGAACATGGGAAGTTCTGAGGCCCGGAACTGACGCAGTGATTTTAACCTTCGGCACGACCATTCAAATGGCGCTTGATGCAGCAGAAGATCTTCAAAAAGAAGGGCGCTCCGTCAGAGTGGTGAATGCCCGCTTTATCAAGCCGCTTGACGAAGCCATGCTCAAAGGCATCTTAAACGAAGGCCTTCCGATTTTAACGATCGAAGAAGCCGTTCTTCAAGGCGGATTCGGCAGCTCGATCCTTGAATTTGCCCATGACCATCAATCATACAGCCCGATGATTGACAGAATGGGGATACCTGACCGCTTCATCGAACACGGAAGCGTTGCAAAGCTTCTTGAAGAGATCGGCTTGACAAAGGAAGATGTCATCAGACGAATCAGACTGTTGACACCCGTAAAGACACATAAAGGAATTGGATCATGACAGCAAAAAAAGAACGGCTAGACGTTTTACTTGTAGAAAGAGGGTTAATCGAAACCCGCGAAAAAGCGAAAAGGGCGATTATGGCCGGAATCGTCTATACGAATGAAAACAGGCTGGACAAACCGGGCGAAAAGGTTGACCGCACCATTCCGCTGACGATTAAAGGAAAGGCGTTGCAATACGTCAGCAGAGGCGGTCTAAAGCTCGAAAAAGCGCTGAAGGAATTTAACCTGTCCGTAGGCGGCAAAACGATGATTGACATCGGTTCATCAACCGGCGGCTTTACGGACTGCGCCCTGCAAAACGGAGCCGCATGCTCGTATGCCGTTGATGTGGGCTATAACCAGCTCGCATGGAAGCTGCGGCAGGATGAACGGGTCATCGTCATGGAACGCACCAATTTCAGGTATTGCACCCCTGCCGATTTCACGGAAGGTCTGCCGGAATTTGCGACGATAGACGTTTCGTTCATTTCGCTGAAAATCATCTTGCCGGTTCTGAAGACGATTTTAGTTCCCGGAAGCGATTGCGTGGCGCTCGTCAAACCGCAATTCGAAGCAGGCCGCGAATCCGTGGGGAAAAAGGGCATTGTCCGTGACCCCCTTGTTCATAACGCAGTGCTGAATGACATCAGCAGGTTTGCCGCGCAGGAAGGATATGACTGCAAAAATGCATCGTTTTCCCCGATTACCGGAGGTGACGGCAATATCGAATTTCTCCTTCATCTGCAGTGGACCGGGCAGGGCAAGCCCGGTGCGGCGATTCCCGAGGGGATGGTCAACCAAATTGTCGAAGAAGCCCACAAGACATTAAAAGCGAAAAAATCGGATGAAAAGGAATAATAGCGGGCTATTATTCCTTTTTTACTGTAATCGTGTACTTTTTCTTTAAAATCAGATAACATATTTGTATAAACATACACAATACCTGTATAAACCGAGGTGCTATATGAACAAAGGTCAAAGGCATATTAAAATCAGGGAAATTATTACCGCGCATGAAATCGAGACACAGGACGAACTCGTCGATATTTTAAAGAAAGACGGCTATAATGTGACACAAGCTACCGTATCCCGCGATATTAAAGAACTTCATTTGGTCAAGGTTCCGACAAACAACGGCACGTATAAATACAGTCTGCCTGCCGATCAGCGATTTAACCCCCTGTCCAAATTAAAAAGGGCATTAATGGATGCGTTTGTCAAAATCGATTCGGCAAGCCATATGATCGTCCTCAAGACAATGCCGGGAAACGCTCAGGCGATCGGCGCGCTGATGGACAACTTGGATTGGGAGGAAATCCTCGGGACGATCTGCGGGGACGATACCATTTTGATCATCTGCCGGACGCCGAACGATACGGAGACCGTGCAGAAAAAAATATTGGAGCTTTTATAAAGAAAGCCTGAAAAGAGGTGCGATAAAAGCTTGTTAGCTGAATTATCGATCAAGAACTTTGCGATTATCGAAGAACTAACGATTTCTTTTGAAAAAGGACTGACGGTTTTGACCGGTGAAACCGGCGCCGGAAAATCAATCATTATCGATGCGATTTCGCTGCTCGTCGGCGGCAGAGGATCATCGGAATTTGTCAGATACGGAGAAAAACGGGCGGAATTGGAAGGGCTTTTTCTGCTGGATGAGGGGCATCCGGTTTTTGATATGTGCAGGGAGCTCGGAATCGAAGCATCAGACGGCATGATCGTGATGAGGCGTGACATTAACGCCAACGGCAAAAGCATCTGCCGTGTCAACGGAAAGCTCGTAACGATCGCCGCTCTGAGGGAAGTCGGAAGGCTTTTACTCGACATCCACGGCCAGCACGATAACCAGCTTTTGATGGAAGACGATCATCACCTTGAGCTTTTGGACCGGTATGCCGGAGAGGAAATCGAAAAAGCGCTGAAAGCGTATCAGGAAGTGTACGGCCGCTATATGAACGTCATGAACAAGGTCAAGCAGCTTTCTGAAAGCGAACAGGAAATGGCTCACAGACTCGACTTGATCCAATTTCAGCTTGACGAAATCGAATCTGCAAATCTCGAGCCGAAAGAGGACGAGCTTTTAGAAGAAGAGCGCCGGCAGATTTCCAACTTTGAGAAAATATACGAAGCTTTGCAAAATGCCTACAATGCGCTTCGCAATGAGCAGGCGGGCCTCGATTGGGTCGGCATGGCTTCAAGCGAGCTTGAGAACGTGTCTGGCATCAATGACGGACTGAAGAAAATATCCGAATCCGTCGCAAACGCCTACTACACGCTGGAAGACTCGACGTTTCAAATCAGAAACATGCTCGACGAATTGGAATACGACCCTGCCCGCCTCGATTTCATTGAATCCCGCCTGAACGAAATTAAACAGCTGAAGCGGAAATACGGAGCCACAGTTGAAGATATTCAAGCCTATTCGGCTAAAATCGAAGAAGAAATCGACCGCATTCAAAACCGGGACAGCCACTTGCAGGCTTTAAAAGAGGAGCTTGAGTCGGTCGGCCAGGATGTCGCGATCGAAGCGATGAATGTGTCAGAGATCAGAAAAGCATGGGCGAAAAAACTCGCCAAAGATATTCACCGCGAACTAAAAGAGCTGTACATGGAAAAATCAACGTTCGATACCGAATTTGAGATCAAAACAGCCGATGCCCGAGAAGTCGCGCCTGTTGTCAACGGAACGCCCGTTCACCTGACAAAGCAAGGCGTTGACACCGTCCGCTTTTTGATTTCCACCAATACTGGAGAACCGCTGAAATCGTTGTCAAAAGTCGCTTCAGGCGGCGAATTGTCAAGGATTATGCTGGCGATGAAAAGCATTTTTTCCGCACAGCAGGACGTCACATCGATCATTTTTGACGAAGTGGATACTGGTGTAAGCGGAAGGGTGGCGCAGGCGATCGCCGAGAAAATCCATCGCGTGTCGATCGGCTCTCAAGTGCTGTGCATCACCCATTTGCCGCAGGTTGCAGCAATGGCGGACACGCACCTTTTGATTACGAAGCAGTCTAAAGACGGGAGAACGACGACAAGCGTCACCCCTTTGTCAAAACAGGAAAAAATATCGGAAATCGGCCGGATGATCGCCGGCGTCGAAGTCACGGATCTGACGAAACGCCACGCAAAAGAGCTTTTGCAGCAGGCCAAACTCGTCAAAACGACCGGATAAGCTGTTCAACACGAACAGCTTATTTTTTATCTTTCCATGTTTGCCTGACTTGATCCGCATTTTTCTTATACAAACGTTTCTTTATCATTTTATCCAATGTTTTTCTCGCGCTCACAGTTATAAATCACCGTCAGAAAGGCAAAAGTAATGGATGTAGCGAAAGAAATTTTATGGTGTGGGTTAGGTGCGAGGAGAGTGAAAAGGTGGATGTTGAAAAAATCAGAAAAGCTGTGGGTATAATTCTCCTTGTTTCTTTAATAAGTGTAGGATTTTACAAACCGGTGAAAGAATACATTGAAATACCAAAAAACATGAACATTTTTGAGGCGGATTCACATGCCGTTCAAACCGGCTTATCCGTCAGCATACCCGAAGACGAATCATCAGAAGCGTTCACATTAAAAGAAAATAAAGGCGAAGTGGAAATAAAAGGCGAACAAAACGGAAAGGCAGAGCTTGTTTATGACTTTGCCGGATTTCCTGTCAAAAAAACGAAAGTAAATGTTCTGCCCGAGCTTAAAGTCGTACCCGGCGGGCAGTCGATCGGCGTCAAGCTTCACTCTGTGGGGGTATTGGTTGTCGGCTTTCATCAAATCAATACAAATGACGGAAAAAAATCACCCGGTGAAGCAGCCGGAATCGCGGTAGGCGACATTATCACAGAAATCAACGGAACGAAAATCGAAAAAATGAATGACATCACCCCTTTTATCCAAAAGGCGGGGAAAACGGGAGAGACACTGAACCTGTTGATCAAAAGGGATAAACAGGAGCTCAAGACAAAGCTTATTCCGGAAAAGGATCAGGCTGAAGACAAGTACAGAATCGGCTTATATATCAGGGACTCGGCTGCCGGAATCGGCACGATGACCTTTTATGAGCCGAAATCGAAAAAATACGGGGCGTTGGGCCACGTTATTTCCGACATGGATACAAAAAAGCCGATCGTCGTTGAAAACGGCCAGATCGTAAAATCAACCGTTACATCAATCGAAAAAGGAACAGGCGGAAATCCGGGAGAAAAACTGGCCCGTTTTGCATCAGAACGAAAGGTCATCGGCGACATTAACAGAAACAGTCCTTTTGGAATATTCGGGACGCTTCATCAGCCAATCAAAAACCGCATTTCAGACAAAGCCATTCCGATTGCATTTTCAAACGAAGTCAAAGAAGGACCGGCACAAATTTTAACGGTCATCGAAAACGACAAAGTTGAGAAATTCGATATCCAAATCGTCAGCACAACACAGCAAAAATTTCCCGCCACAAAGGGAATGGTGCTGAAAATTACCGATCCGAGACTCATCAATAAAACCGGGGGCATCGTTCAAGGAATGAGCGGGAGCCCGATTATCCAAAACGGGAAAATCATCGGAGCGGTTACCCACGTTTTCGTCAATGATCCGACAAGCGGCTACGGCGTTCACATCGAATGGATGCTTTCTGAAGCGGGGATCGATATTTACAAAAAGGATAAAGCGAGCTGAACTGCCGGGATCCCCGGCAGTTTTTGATTACACCTTTCATTCTTGATCATCGTACGTTAAAATAGGGATGAAAAGATTTTTCGACAAATTCACGTTCCTCTGTTTGTCAAGCTTCATTTCAAGTCGAAAAAACGAGAAAATCTAAAAAAAACCGAAAAAAAGCAAGATATACCACTAATATTGGAAAAATCATTTTTTTTAAAAGGGAATAATGCGGCGCTGTCGAATTAAACATATTAGAAAAAGATTGATGAATTTTATCAACATACACATTTGGGGAGGAAGAAACGTGGAGAAAATTAAAGTATGTGTTGCTGATGATAACAGGGAGCTTGTCGGCCTATTAAGTGAATATATCGAGGGTCAAAACGACATGGAAGTGATCGGCGTGGCATATAACGGACAGGAATGTCTTTCTCTGTTTAAAGACAAGGAGCCTGACGTACTCGTACTGGATATTATCATGCCTCATCTAGACGGATTGGCCGTTTTGGAAAGGCTGCGGGAATCTCAGCTTAAAAAACAGCCGAACGTCATTATGCTGACTGCTTTCGGTCAGGAAGACGTAACGAAAAAAGCCGTGGATTTAGGCGCATCGTACTTCATTCTGAAGCCGTTTGATATGGAAAATCTCGTCGGTCACATCCGCCAAGTCAGCGGAAACGGTTCTCAAATGACACACCGCGCCCCTTCGGTTCAAAGCAGCGTCCTCCGGCCGCAGCCTGAATCGCCGAAGAAAAACCTGGACGCCAGCATCACGAGCATCATCCACGAAATCGGCGTTCCCGCCCATATTAAAGGGTACCTATACTTGAGAGAAGCCATCTCCATGGTGTATAACGATATTGAACTGCTCGGAAGCATTACAAAAGTGCTGTATCCGGACATCGCCAAAAAATTCAACACGACCGCAAGCCGGGTCGAACGGGCGATCCGCCACGCCATCGAAGTCGCATGGAGCAGAGGCAACATCGACTCCATTTCTTCTCTGTTCGGCTACACCGTCAGCATGTCAAAAGCAAAGCCGACGAACAGCGAATTCATCGCGATGGTCGCAGATAAGCTGCGGTTGGAGCATAAGGCTTCTTAAGCGTGTTGTGGCGCGGGGATTGTGGATAATTGCCGCCCTTGTTTCTGATGGCTAATTCGTTGTAATTGCAATGAATGTAACAGAGGGTTTTTAACCTCGTCTTTTTAGACGGGGTATTTTTTTGCGCCTTTTAGTGGCCAGTACGAAATGACATCCTTTTATTACAGCTTGTTGTTATTGAGGTGAAATACGGAACCAACAATGAATAACCTAATAATCAGTTGCCATTACGCTTTATTGGGGGCAATGCCAAACAAATTAAGGGGGCCCGCAGTAAAGTTAGAAAATGAAACGCTAAAGTGGAAAGGTTATTTTGATGGGGAGCCCACAGATGACGAGAAAAAGTATAGCTTGTACAGAGGCAATAGCTGATTTTCCAATAATTAAGGACTGTGATGAAGAGGATATCAATCATAAGTTCCGCATTAAAAACGGAGAGGTTACAGTTTTTGGCATTTTAAGGTGGGAAGAAATAATTTCACAATTGATGCGAAAGCCGGGTGTCGTAGAATTTAGTTTCCATTATGTAACCGGCGGAGATAAAAACATTCTCCTTTGAAGACTCTAGAAAAACATCCAAATAAAAAAAGTCTCTACTTCGATGTTAATGGTTCGCCGGGACGTAGCTCTTCGAAGTCTGTAAATAATCTCTTGTCTATCAAATAAAATTCGCGCCAAAAAACTGCCGCTCAATGCATCATTGAGCGGCAGCAAAACCAAAACATTATTTTTTTACGGCATGAATGTAATGAATCGTCTCGAAAGCAGATAAATCATCCGTTCGATTGCGAAAGAAACGGTCGTTTATCGCGTCAGGCGTTAGATGCTCATAAATGAGCAAGCTTGAGGCTTCCAGCAGCTTCTCGATTTCTTCATAAGAGAAACACGATTTCATCGGTTCTCCGCTTGCTGCAGCCATTTTCACCATATTTTCAACTCTGTTGGATATTCCTTTTTCTTCATAGAGCCGTTCGTCCGCATAATCAAATACGATGGAACTGCCTGATGGGACTTTAGAAAATAAGCGGCTGATCAAGTTTGCATTTTCCTCTTTCGTTAAATAATAAGAAACACCTAAAAGGCTGAAGAAGGTTTTTTCGTTTTCGAATCCTTCATCTATCAGACTTTGATACGAAAACTCCCGGGTAAAGTCCATCGGAACAAAATGAAGATGATCCGGAATGTCATATTCGGTATTTTCCAGCCGTTTCTTTTTGAATTCCTGTGTGGATGGATGATCCACCTCGAAGACTTGGAAGCTGTTTTTCAGCTCTGGATGCCGGAAACAAAACGTATCCAGCCCGGCTCCGAGGATGACGTACTGTGTTAGTCCCAGCGTGGCTTCATGAAGCAGCACGCTTTCGCAATACGCTGCACGTGCCAATGGCGTCGGCGAAAGCTGGACTTGTGTAATCCATTTTAATATTTTTTCTCGGTCGTCCTGAAATTCTTGGGCAATGTCTCTGTTGAAAAACTGTATTCCTTGAATCATATTCTCGCTGATGTCTAAAAACTCTTTTTCGGAAATGAGATCTTTTGCAATGAAATCATCGAAAATTTTCGGTGCATCAAATTGACTGTGATAGGCTCTTCCAAATGCTGATATTAGGGAAGTTAAACTTGACTCGTTTGGCTTCATTCCTGCTCCTCCTGCATAAAAAATAAGATTCCCCCGGCCAGGAGAATCTTATTATATACAGAAATATTATAATAGTGAATTATAGCATAAATAAATTTTTTTGTAAAGGGAATATAAGGGATTATTTTTCTTTTGCTGAATCCAGCAAACTGCCTGCTTCAAAATGAAAGCGTCAATCTGAAAAACGCCTGTTTGGCGGTATTTGAGTCCGTCTTGAAAAAAGGAACCGTCTTTGTATTTTTGTAATGTTTATGTTAAAAAAAGGCCTAAGTGTGGAAAGAACATCATAAGACCTTCATAATGAGGGTGGATCGTTAATTCATTCAGAGGTGAACTTACATGACGAAAATATTTGCGCACAGAGGCGCTTCAGGGACATACCCTGAAAATACGATGACTGCATTTGAACGCGCGGCTGCATCTGGCGCCGACGGGATCGAGCTTGACGTACAGATGTCGAAAGACGGGCGTCTTGTCGTCATTCACGATGAGAAGCTCGACAGGACGACTTCTTTAAAGGGTTATATTAAAGATTTTACATACGATGAGATCAGGCAGGGGGATGCAAGTTTCCGCTTTTCCGAAAAGACCGGCTTTGTCACGGTGCCGACCCTTGAAGAGGTGTTTGACTGGGCGGCAAAAGGCGATTTTCTCGTCAATGTGGAGCTGAAAAACAGCATTGTCCGCTATGATGGGATGGAAGAAAAAGTGATGGCGCTTATTTCTGACTATAAGCTCGGGGACCGCATCATCATCTCTTCTTTTAACCATGAAAGTCTCGCCCATTGCCGGAAGCTGAACCCGGAGATCGAATTGGCTGCGCTTTACATGGATGTCATTTATAAGCCTGAACAATACGTAGACATGATTCCGGCATCCGGGTTCCATCCGTATCTCCGCTCGATGTCGCCGGATACGATCGCAAATGCTCATAAACAGAACAAAGCGGTCAGGCCGTTTACCGTCAATCGCGAGGAGGATATGAAGGAGCTGATTGCTGCCGGGGCAGACGGATTTTTTACCGATTTTCCCGAAAAAGCGATGAAACTGAAGGAAAGCATGTGATGAAAAAAGCCGCAGATGTTGATCTGCGGCTTTTTTATGCCCCGGGGCCGTTTTGTTTTTTTCTAAAGCGCGCACTTACATGGTTTCGTTTTCTGTCTCTGTACAGGATGAAGCCTCCTAACAGGTAAAGCCCTATACAGAAGCATATTAGTCCTGTCAGCCCCTGGAGCCAAAGAATTTGAAACGGGCCGATGAGTACGCCGAATACAGTGTCTCGCATCAATTTAATCCCCAGCGCTGCCAAGCAGCCCGGAATCAGCAAAATCAGCAGTGCGACCAGTCTCCCCATACACCCAATCCCCTTACCAATCATTTTCCTTTATTGTCTATTTGAAAAAAAAGTTTGTCAAGAAAGGAAAACGTGATAACATAGGTGTTGTGCAAATTGTTGCAAGAGAACGTTTAAGTGTGCAAAATTTTTCATACAAAGGGGTAAAGGGATGAAGCAAAAGGTACTGATTGTAGGTGCTGGAAAAGGGGGAAGTGCTCTCTTAGACTTGCTGCTGAAGACGAAAACGATGCATATCGCGGCCGTCATCGACAAAAATCCGAAGGCGCCGGGACTGCTCATTGCCGAAAAAAACGGTATTGAAACCGCTCTGGACTGGCTGCCTTACATCGATCAGCAGATCGATATCATTATTGAAACGACCGGAGATCCCGGCGTATTGAAGCAGCTAGTCCGCAAAAAAACGGAAAGAACGATCGTTGTGCCGGGTTCGCTCGCTTATATCATTTCTCAATTGATGAATGAAAAGCAGCAGCTGATCCAAATGCTAAAAGAACAGACATACAAACACGACCGGATTTTTAATTCGATGAATGACGGCATGATTTTTATCGATATCAATGAAGAAATTATCCTGTTTAACAAAATGGCCGAGGAAATGACAGGTACAAAACGGGAGGAAGCGATCGGCCAGCACATTCAAAAGGTCATCCCGACGACGAAGCTTCCGCGCATTCTCAACACGAGAGAGCCGGAATACAATCAAAAACAGTTTTTAAAGCCGAACAGGCAGATTGTAACGACGAGGATTCCGATTATTGATGACGGCGGCACGCTGTTAGGCGCGCTCAGCATTTTTAAAGATATTACGGACGCGGTTGAACTGGCTGAAGAGGTGACAAACCTGAAGGAAGTCAGAACGATGCTTGAAGCGATCATTCAGTCGTCTGATGAAGCGATTTCCGTCGTCGATGAGAACGGAATCGGGATGATGATCAACAGGGCGTATACAAAAATGACCGGCCTGACAAAAGATGAGGTCATCGGAAAGCCAGCCAGTACCGATATATCCGAAGGCGAAAGCATGCATTTGAAAGTGCTCGAAACAAGGCGGCCTGTCAGAGGCGCCAGAATGAAGGTCGGCCCGAATAAGAAAGAAGTGATCGTCAACGTTGCGCCGATTATCGTCGACGGGATTTTAAAAGGCAGCGTCGGCGTCATACAGGACGTGTCCGAAATCCAGTTGCTGACGAAGGAATTGAACAGAGCGCGCCAGATCATCCGCACGCTTGAAGCGAAATACACATTTGCCGACATTATCGGGTCCAGCGAGCAAATGCTTGTGGCTCTTGAGCAGGCGAAATTGGGGGCGAAAACGCCTGCCACGATTTTGCTCAGGGGTGAATCGGGAACGGGGAAGGAGCTTTTCGCCCATGCGATACATAACGAAAGTGACCGAAAGTATAATAAGTTTGTCCGGGTAAACTGTGCGGCTATTTCGGAATCTTTGCTTGAATCAGAGCTGTTCGGCTATGAAGAAGGCGCTTTTTCCGGCGCAAAGCGCGGCGGGAAAAAAGGGTTTTTTGAAGAGGCTAATAACGGAAGCATTTTTCTCGACGAGATCGGCGAACTGTCCCCGAGTACGCAGGCGAAGCTGCTCCGCGTTCTTCAGGAAAAAGAAATCGTCAGGGTCGGCGGGACAAAGCCGATCTCCGTGAACGTCAGAATTATTGCCGCGACCAACGTCAATATTGAAAAAGCGCTGGCCGAAGGCAGATTCCGCGAAGATTTATATTACCGCATCAATCGCTATCCGATTTCGATTCCGCCGCTTAGGCAGAGAAAAGAGGATATTGAAGCCCTAAGCCGCCATTTAATCGGAAAAATCAATCAGGAATACGGCCGCAATGTAAAGGGACTTACGAAAAAAGCTCTTAAATCGCTAACTGCAAGAAAATGGCCGGGAAATGTCAGGGAGCTTGAAAACGTCCTCGAGCGGGCGATGATCTTTTTAAAACCGCAGATGGAGTGGATTGACCTTGAACATCTCCCTGAAGCAGACAGTCCGAGGAAAAAGGCTGAAACCGGCCCGGCTTTTGCCGACATCGAAAACGAGAAGCTTTCGGATGCTGTTGAACGTTTTGAAGCGCATGTGATCAAAGAGACGCTGGAAAAACATCAATACAATCGAACGAAAACGGCAAAAGCGCTGGGCATCAGCATCCGCAACCTTTATTACAAAATGGATAAATACCATCTTGCAAAAGACAGCATGCAATGATCTGCATCTCTCACTGCAAATTTGTGCAGGGTTTTAGGCGGGAACGCCAGTCTGATCATTTTTTCTGACTGGCACGAAACTTGCATGAATAAGAGGGCGGATGTTTGCTTAGAAAGGTGGGTACTATGAAGCTGACACAACTATTTCAAAAAGCGGCGGAACTGGAAAATAAAACAGTTGCCGTCGCACATGCAGAAGATGACGAAGTGCTGCAAGCCGTCAAACTTGCGGTTGACAAGCAATTTGCCAGGTTTTTGCTGATCGGGCACAGAGAAAAGATCAGGCATATGATGAAAGAGCTGGATATTCCAAAACGGCACGTCGATATCATCCATTCGGAAACGCCGGAAGCTTCCTCGAAAATTGCGGTCCAATCCGTAAAGAACGGCAATGCAGATGTCCTGATGAAAGGGCACGTTCCGACTGCAGTTCTTCTGAAAGCCGTTTTGAATAAGGAATACGGCTTGCGTTCCTCACATGTGCTGTCACATGTCGCGGCGTTTGAAGTGGAAGGCTTTGACAGGCTGATATATGTAACAGACGCGGCGATGAACATCCATCCGAAGCTTGAAGAATTGAAACAGATTTTAGAAAATGCGGTTCGCGTGGCTAGAGCGGTCGGTGTACAAACGCCGAAAGCCGCCTGTCTTGCCGCTGTTGAAACGGTGAATCCCGCGATGGAAGCCACATTACATGCGGCTGCTTTAACGCAGATGAATCAGCGGGGCCAAATTAAAGACTGCTTCGTCGATGGGCCCCTTGCTTTGGACAATGCGATTTCCGAGCTTGCCGCCAGGCACAAAAACATTTCCGGAATCGTGGCCGGCCAGGCTGACATCCTGCTCGTTCCTTCCATAGAAACAGGCAATGTGCTTTACAAATCGCTGATTCATTTTGCGGGTGCAAAAGTGGGAGCTATTTTGGCAGGTGCAAAAGCGCCCATCGCTTTAACAAGCAGGGCCGATTCCGCGGAAAACAAATTGTATTCAATCGCTTTGGCGCTGTGTACGTCTGAAGCACGACAAGAGGAGGAATAATACATGGAACTATTTCGATATATGGAACAGTACGATTATGAACAATTGGTGTTTTGCCAGGATAAAGAATCCGGGTTAAAAGCGATTATCGCGATCCACGACACGACGCTCGGGCCGGCTTTGGGCGGTACGAGAATGTGGACATACGAAAGCGAAGAGGCCGCTATCGAAGACGCGCTTCGCCTTGCAAGGGGGATGACCTACAAAAACGCAGCTGCCGGATTGAACCTCGGCGGGGGCAAAACGGTCATTATCGGAGATCCGCGCAAAGATAAAAATGAGGAAATGTTCCGTGCTTTCGGCCGCTACATTCAAGGGTTGAACGGCAGATACATTACAGCTGAAGACGTGGGGACGACAGTTGAAGACATGGATATCATCCATGATGAGACGGATTTTGTAACGGGAATTTCCCCTGCCTTCGGCTCTTCGGGTAACCCTTCCCCAGTCACAGCGTACGGTGTATATAAGGGCATGAAAGCCGCGGCGAAGGAAGCGTTCGGAACGGATTCCCTTGAAGGCAGAACAGTTGCCGTCCAAGGCGTCGGAAATGTGGCGTACAATCTTTGCCGCCACCTTCATGAAGAAGGCGCAAGCCTGATCGTGACAGACATTAACAAAGAAGCGGTTGAGCGGGCCGTCGCTGACTTTGGCGCCAGGGCCGTCGATCCTGACGATATTTATTCACAGGATTGCGATATCTATGCGCCATGCGCCCTTGGAGCGACCATCAACGATGATACGATTCCGCAGTTCAAAGCAAAAGTGATAGCTGGGGCGGCCAACAATCAGCTGAAAGAAACCCGCCACGGCGATTTGATTCACGACATGGGCATCGTCTATGCGCCGGATTATGTCATCAATGCCGGCGGCGTCATCAACGTCGCAGATGAACTTTACGGCTACAATGCGGAGCGCGCCCTCAAAAAAGTCGAAGGAATTTACGCTAACATCGAAAGGGTCCTTGACATTTCAAAACGGGACGGCATTCCAACTTACTTGGCGGCAGACAGGCTTGCCGAAGAGCGGATTGAGCGGATGCGCCGTTCAAGAAGCCAATTTTTGCAAAACGGGCAGCACATTTTAAGCAGACGCTAATATCACTACCCCTTATCACTGGAGGTCAAAAAAATGCAGGCACAGGAAAAACGTATTCTCGTCATTAACCCGGGATCAACATCTACCAAGATCGGCGTTTTTCACGATGACCGTTCCATTTTTGAAAAATCAATCCGCCATGACGAGGCAAAGCTGAAACAGTATGAGACGATTTCTGACCAATATTCATTAAGAAAACAGGCCGTTTTAGAAACGCTGCACGAACAGGGCATCAATATTTCGAAGCTGAATGCCGTATGCGCAAGGGGCGGCCTGCTCCGGCCGATCAAAGGCGGGACATACGAAGTGAATGATGCGATGATTGAGGATTTAAAAAACGGCTATGCCGGCGAGCACGCCTCAAACCTCGGAGGGATCATCGCCAGAGAAATAGCCGACGGCCTTAATATTCCGGCTTTTATCGTCGATCCCGTTGTCGTCGATGAAATGACGGATGTCGCTAAAATTTCCGGCACTCCGCTTATTGAAAGAAGGAGCATCTTTCATGCCCTCAACCAAAAAGCGGTGGCCCGAAAAGCGGCTTGGCAGTTTGGCAAGCGCTATGAAGACATGAAAATGATCATTACGCACATGGGAGGCGGCATTACGATCGGCGTCCATTGCCATGGTCGGGTCATCGACGTCAACAACGGCCTCCACGGTGAAGGTCCGCTCAGCCCTGAGCGGGCCGGCACCATTCCGGCCGGGGACCTTATCGATTTGTGCTTTTCCGGCGAATATACGCGCGATGAGCTGATGAAAATGCTCGTCGGCGGCGGTGGACTTTCCGGCTATCTCGGCACGACCGACGCTGTGAAAGTCGAAAAAATGATTCAGGAAGGCGACCAAAAAGCGGCGCTTATCTATGAAGCGATGGCGTATCAAATTGCGAAAGAAATCGGCGCGGCCAGCGCCGTATTAAGAGGGGAAGTAGACGTTATCATTCTGACGGGCGGACTGGCTTACGGAAAAACATTTGTTTCCTCGATCAGAAAATACATAGACTGGATTTCGGATGTCGTCGTTTACCCCGGCGAAAACGAGCTTCAAGCTCTGGCCGAAGGCGCTTTTCGGGTGCTAAACGGGGAAGAAGAAGCGAAAGAGTATCCGAACCAGAGGAGGGAAAGTCATGGCAACAGAATATGATCTCGTGATTCTCGGAGGCGGAACGGGCGGATATGTAGCCGCAATCAGAGCTTCACAGCTCGGATTGAAAACAGCGGTTGTTGAAAAACAAAAGCTTGGCGGCACATGCCTTCACAAAGGCTGTATTCCGTCCAAGGCGCTCTTGAGAAGCGCAGAGGTTTACCGAACCGCGAAAAAAGCGGAAGAATTCGGGGTGATGATTCCCGAAGTTAATCTTCAATTTTCCCGGGTTCAAAACCGGAAGCAAAAGGTTGTCGACCAGCTCTACAACGGTGTGAAGCATTTGATGAAAAAAGGGAAAATCGATGTATACGAAGGAATCGGACGGATTCTCGGACCGTCGATCTTTTCCCCGATGCCGGGAACAGTGTCAGTTGAGATGGCAAACGGGGGCGAAAACGAAATGCTCGTTCCGAAAAACGTCATCATCGCCACCGGTTCAAGGCCGCGCCCGCTTCCAGGACTCGAGCCGGACGGCGAACGCGTCCTCTCTTCTGACGAAGCCCTTGAACTCGAGAAGCTGCCGGCGTCCATCGTGATTGTCGGCGGCGGTGTCATCGGCATCGAGTGGGCTTCCATGCTCAACGACTTCGGCGTTGATGTCACGGTCATTGAATACGCGAAGCGGATTTTGCCGACCGAGGACGCGGACATATCAAAAGAAATGCAAACCCGCCTGACGAAAAAGGGCATCAAGATCATCACGGGAGCAAAAGTGCTGCCTGACAGCCTCGAAAAGGGAGAGGGAATCAGCATACAAGCCGAAAAAGACGGTGAAACGCTTGCGTTTTCGGCTGAAAAAATGCTCATTTCAGTCGGCCGGCAGGCCAATATCGAAGGGATCGGACTTGAAAACACGGATATTGAAGTCGAAAACGGGTTTATCTCGACAAACAGCATGTACCAGACGAAAGAGTCCCATATTTATGCGATCGGCGATGTCATCGGCGGTTTGCAACTTGCCCATGTCGCTTCCCATGAAGGCATAACCGCCGTCGAACATATCGCCGGCGAAGAGCCTCATCAGATGGACTACTCTCTAGTTTCAAAATGCATATACTCAAGTCCTGAAGCGGCGTCGGTCGGTTTAACGGAAGAAGAAGCGAAGGCTGAGGGACGAAATATGAAAGTCGGCAAATTCCCGTTTCAGGCGATCGGAAAAGCGCTCGTTTACGGAGAAACGGAAGGCTTCGTAAAAATCGTCGCTGACAAGGATACTGACGATATTTTAGGGATCCATATGATCGGCCCGCATGTGACGGACATGATTTCCGAAGCGGGGCTTGCAAAGGTGCTTGATGCGACGCCGTGGGAAATCGGCCAGACGATCCATCCGCATCCGACGCTTTCTGAAGCCATCGGAGAAGCCGCCCTTGCGGTTGATGGAAAAGCGATTCATTTTTAAAAAGCATAAAGGAGTGAAAAAAATGAGCAATAATCGTCACGAAGCAGTGGGATTAACAGATGAACAGGCAATCGATATGTACAAAACCATGCTTTTGGCAAGAAAGCTCGATGAGCGGATGTGGCTGCTGAACAGATCAGGCAAAATCCCTTTCGTGATCTCTTGCCAAGGTCAGGAAGCGGCCCAAGTCGGCGCTGCTTTCGCTTTAGACCGCGACAATGACTATGTTTTGCCTTATTACAGAGACATGGGCGTCGTGCTCGCGTTTGGAATGACGGCAAAGGATTTAATGCTTTCCGCTTTCGCGAAAGCGGAAGACCCAAACTCTGGAGGAAAACAAATGCCCAGCCACTTCGGGCAAAAGAAAAACCGGATCGTCACGGGCTCTTCTCCGGTGACGACACAAGTTCCGCACGCCGTCGGCGTCGCTCTCGCAGGAAGGCTGGACAACAAGAATATCGCTACATTTGTGACATTTGGCGAAGGCTCTTCAAATCAGGGCGATTTTCATGAAGGGGCAAACTTTGCCGCGGTTCATAAGCTTCCTGTCATTTTCATGTGCGAGAACAATAAATACGCTATTTCCGTTCCGTACGAAAAGCAGGTCGCATGCGAGAAGATTTCCGACCGTGCCGTAGGCTATGGAATGCCCGGGATTACGGTTGACGGAAACGACCCGCTCGAGGTGTATAAGGTGGTCAAAGAAGCGAGGGAGCGGGCTGGAAGAGGCGAAGGCCCGACATTGATCGAAACGATTTCATACCGGCTGACCCCTCACTCCAGCGATGATGACGACAGAAGCTACAGAGGCCAGGAAGAAGTGGCTGAAGCGAAGAAAAAGGATCCGATCATAACATACGCGCAGTATTTAATAGAAGCCGGACTTCTTACCGAAGAGTCAGAAAAAGCGATAGCAGACGAGATTGCGAATATCGTCAATGAAGCAACAGATTATGCTGAGCATGCTCCGTATGCCGATCCTGAAGAGGCGCTGCGGCATGTTTATGCGGAGTAGGGGGGAAAACCAATGCCTGTAATGTCGTATATAGATGCTGTTACATTGGCTTTAAAAGAGGAAATGGAAAAAGACCCGCGCGTCTTTATTCTCGGCGAGGACGTCGGAAAAAAAGGCGGAGTCTTCAAAGCGACAGCCGGCCTATATGATCAGTTTGGGGAAGAGCGGGTCATGGACACGCCGCTCGCCGAATCGGCGATTGCCGGGGTCGGAATCGGTGCCGCCATGTATGGCATGAGACCGGTAGCGGAAATGCAGTTTGCTGATTTTATCATGCCCGCTGTCAACCAAATTATTTCGGAAGCGGCAAAAATCCGCTACAGGTCGAATAATGACTGGAACTGTCCGATCGTCATCAGGGCGCCGTACGGAGGAGGCATTCACGGAGCGCTGTACCATTCTCAGTCCGTAGAGGCCGTGTTTGCCAATCAGCCTGGACTGAAAATCGTCATGCCTTCCACGCCTTATGATGTAAAAGGGCTTTTAAAAGCGGCCATTCGCGATGAGGATCCAGTGCTGTTTTTTGAGCATAAAAGAGCCTACCGCCTTATAAAAGGCGAGGTGCCGAATGACGATTACGTACTGCCGATCGGCAAAGCTGACGTCAAACGGGAAGGCGAAGACATCACAGTCATTACTTATGGATTGTGCGTTCACTTTGCTCTTCAGGCGGCTGAGCGGCTTGCGAAGGACGGAATTTCCGCTCATATCCTCGATTTAAGAACGGTATATCCGCTCGATAAGGAAGCGATTATTGAAGCAGCTTCCAAAACGGGCAAGGTGCTCCTTATGACTGAAGATACGAAAGAAGGCAGCGTAATGAGCGAAGTCGCCGCGATCATTTCTGAGCACTGTCTCTTTGATCTGGATGCGCCGATCAAGCGGCTGGCAGGGCCTGATGTGCCGGCAATGCCGTATGCGCCGTCGATGGAAAAATATTTTATGGTCAATCCGGAAAAAGCAGAAGCAGCGATGAGAGAACTCGCAGAGTTTTAAAGCTAAGAAAAGGAGGACAATCGTATGGCAGTGGAACAGATGACAATGCCCAAGCTCGGAGAGAGCGTAACCGAGGGAACGATCAGCAAATGGCTTGTCAGCGTCGGGGATCGCGTCAATAAATATGACCCGATCGCTGAAGTTATGACGGACAAAGTCAACGCTGAAGTGCCTTCCTCTTTTACGGGAACGATCAAAGAGCTTGTCGCAGAAGAAGGAGAGACCTTGCAGGTCGGAGATGTCATTTGCAACGTCGAAACAAATGAAGAATCAAAGCCGGAAACCCCTCAGGATACAGAGGAACATAATACAGAGGCACTGCCAAAAGCAGAGCCGCAAGACGCGCCGAACAAAAAGCGCTATTCACCGGCAGTTTTGCGCCTGGCGGGAGAGCATAACATCGATTTGGAACAAGTGGAAGGAACAGGAGCCGGCGGGCGGATCACCCGCAAAGACCTCCAGCGCATCATTGCATCAGGCGGCATTCCGGTTCAAGG
>NZ_JBALMR010000045.1:0-55277 GCF_036963165.1 Bacillus sp. JJ675
GTAAAGCTGGCCTTTTTTGTATATATGCTACACCAATCAAATTGATTTCATAGATTGGGAGTTCTTATGACAACCGGCAACTATAACACAGGTTATCCGTCCAAGGCGGCACAGATGTCAATATTGTGATACAGACACCTAAAGTCTGCCGCTTACATATACTAATCTAACCTTCAAAAACTTTCTTAATTTTGTATACAAATGTTGTTTTTCGGGAATACTGAAGCCCATGGAGGTGGAATGAATGAGCAAGTCTGATCATGGGGAAACGTGTATCATTTGTGAGGAAAAAAAAGCCGAAGGTATTCACCTTTATACAAAATTTCTATGTGTGGATTGCGAAAAAAAGATTATTTCTACATCAACCTCAGATCCCCAATATTCTGATTACGTCAAAAAATTAAAAAGTCTCCGTACGCCGCCATTGTATTCTTAGACCGTTTCCAGGTCTTTTTTTTTGCCGCTGAACGGAAAACTTTATGTTCATATGAAGGGCATGTATAATGGTATTATCGAAACTTGACACATTGACTTTTTAGGCATCTGGACGAAGGTGTCTTTTTTCTATAATTGCGGGAACTTTGTGTTATCGGGAATCAAGAAATGCGTGGGGAGTAGATGGTGATGAAACAGATCCTTCAATTTTTGCTTCGTGTATTAATCGCAAGCACGATGTCTGTGCTTCTTTGGCTGACAAGCTTCTTTGCTTTTAACCAGACGTTTCTGCTGTCTTCTCTTTATGCTTGTGCGGGTTGGGCCGTGATTTACCTTGGGGGCAAATGGTATGAAACACATGTATTTTTAAAACAACATCAGCTGACAAGACGGGAATACGCATACATCAAGCAAAATTTACAGGAAGCGAAATTAAAAATCGCCAGATTGAGAAAGTCCCTGTTTGCAGTCAAAAACATTCAAACCATCAAGGAAAACCTGGAAATATTGCGGATTGTCCGGAAAATTTATATGCTGACAAAACAAGAACCGAAGCGTTTTTATCAAGTAGAACGTTTTTATTATCAAAGCCTTGATTCAATTGTTGAACTGACAGAAAAATATGCTTTTTTAGCCTCGCAGCCAAAACGAAGCGCAAAACTTGAAGTGTCCTTAAGCGAAACCCGCATGACAATTGACCAACTTGCCAAGCAATTGGAAGAGGACCTTTACGACTTGATTAAGCCGGATATCGACGATTTGGAATTTGAGCTGGATGTCGCCAAGCATTCATTAGAAAGCAGGAGGGGAAAAGCTGAATGAGCCAGTATCAATCGCCATGGCAGAAGAAAGGCGGTTTGTCCGTATCCTTTGGACAGGCAGAAAAAGAGGTTGATTCGCTGCCTGAGGAAAAACGCCGTCAAGCATTGCAGCAGTCAGAGCAGATTGATCCAAAGAATCACCAAAGCCTCGATTGGTTTGGAAACCAGGCTCAATCCAGACTGTTGAATTTTTCGCATGCCATGCTTGAGCACGTTCAAAAAAACGACGTCGGCGAAATCGGGAATATTTTGAACGACCTTATGAAAAAGCTTGAACAGGTCAGTCCCGATGAGCTGAAGCCTGCAAAAAAAAGTCTGTTTTCGCGTATCTTTGGAAGGATGCCCAGCCCGGTTCAAGAAGTATTATCAAGGTATCAGAAAACGGGAGCCCAAATTGACAGAATCAGCGTCAAGCTTGAGCATGCCAAAAACGCGCTGATCAAGGACAATCAGATGCTTGAACAGCTGTATGAAAAAAATAATGAATATTATGAAGCGCTGCATGTTTATATTGCAGCTGGACAGCTGAAATTGAAAGAGTTAAATACAATAACCATTCCGGCGCTAAAAGAAAAAAACGAAACAGTACAAAATCAAATGGCTGCTCAAGAAGTGAACGACATGATTCAATTTGCAGACCGCCTGGATAAACGGATCTATGATTTGACGTTAAGCAGACAAATCACAATGCAGAGCGCATCTCAGATCAGGTTGATTCAACATACAAACCGGGTGCTCGTTGAAAAGATCCAATCTTCGATTATGACGGTGATACCGCTTTGGAAAAATCAAGTGGCCATCGCTTTGATATTGCTGCGCCAGCGCCGTGCTTCGGAGACTCAAAATCAGATATCAAAAACGACAAACGAGCTGCTGTTAAAAAATGCGGAGATGCTGAAAGGCAGCACAATTGAAACCGCCAAAGAGAACGAGCGCGGTTACGTCGACATCGACACGTTGAAAAAAGTCCAGGAAAACTTAATCGCCACACTTGAAGAGACCATTAAAATTCAAGAAGAAGGCCGCACCAAACGCATTCATGCAGAAGAAGAAATCAGGATGATGGAAGAAGATCTTAGAGGCCAAGCTGGTAAACATGAAATCACCCCCCTTCATAAAAGATGATAAAGATTTACCATAAGGTCCTTCTTTAAGTTATTCATCCGGAAGGGTATAATAAGGGCAGAAATCAGTTGTCATATTAAAGGATCGGATGATATGAAGACACCTCTATTCACAGCATTGGTAGACCATGCCAAAGAAAACCCTTATTCTTTTCACGTTCCGGGACATCACAATGGAGATGTCTTTTTTGATGAAGGAAAGTCACTGTTTAATTCCATCCTTCAAATAGATTTGACAGAATTGACGGGGCTTGACGATTTGCATGAACCTTCAGGCGTTATTAAAGAGGCGCAAGATTTAACAGCCGAGCTCTACGGTTCAAAAGAAAGTTTTTTTCTCGTGAACGGATCGACTGTCGGGAACCTGGCGATGATTCTTTCGGTTTGCCGGCCGGGCGACCTTTTGCTCGTTCAGCGCAACTGCCATAAATCAGTTTTTCATGCGGTCGAACTCGCCGGAGCACGTCCGGTATTCTTAACGCCTGAAATTGATGATGAGATGGCTGTTCCGACACGCGTTTTGCAGCAGACAGTGAAAGAGGCTGTTTCAAAATATCCGACGGCAAAGGGCATCATGCTGACATATCCTAATTACTACGGTCATGCCGCCGATTTAAAGCCGATCGTCGAAGAAGCCCATAAACACCACATGCCTGTTTTGGTCGATGAAGCACACGGCGCTCATTTTGTGCTGGGGCGTCCTTTTCCGCAGTCAGCTCTGGAGGCAGGAGCCGATGCCGTCGTTCAGTCTGCTCATAAAACGCTGCCGGCCATGACAATGGGGTCTTTTTTGCATCTTAACAGCCGGAGAATCGACAGGGATCGGCTTGTGCACTATTTAACCGTGCTGCAAAGCAGCAGCCCGTCTTATCCGATTATGGCGTCGTTGGATTTGGCAAGGGCCTATGCAGATCATCTGCTAAAAACAAACAGGATGGAACGTGCAGAGAAAGAGATCACCGCAATGAAAGAGCAGTTTTTGAATATAGCAGGTGTAGAGATCGCAGAACCGGCCGATCCCCTCATTCAGCAAGACCCGCTGAAAGTGTGCGTCAGATCGAAGCAAGGCCACTCAGGCTACGAATTAAAGAAGATCTTTGAGCAAAATGGCGTGCATCCTGAACTGGGAGATGAAAGGCAGGTACTGTTTATCCTGCCGCTGGAAGGAAAAAGAAGCTTGGATCCTGAGACGATCAGGAGGATTGGAAAGGAAATAGAAAGCAGATCACCAGGGATTCACAGCCAGGTTCAGATCGGAGAGCCCGTGGAGAAAATCACGACCCTGCCTTACGATAAAATCACCCTGTCATCTTTTAAAACGGAGTCAGTGCCTTTCAGCGAGGCCGCAGGACGGGTAAGCGCAGAACAGGTAATTCCGTATCCGCCGGGCATTCCTCTCATCATGGAAGGGGAAAGGGTGAAGCAAGAGAGTATCCGCCGGTTGTCCCGGCTTGTCGATCTGCACGTACACATTCAAGGAAGCAGCCACTTAAAACAAAAACAACTAACTGTATATATAGAAGAGGAGAAATCATGAACGGTTTATTTATTACCTTTGAAGGCCCTGAAGGTGCAGGGAAAACAACCATACTTCAAGGGGCAGCAGAAGAATTAAGGAAAAACGGCCATTCCGTTCTCGCAACAAGGGAGCCGGGCGGCATTGAAATAGCAGAACAAATCCGCGAGGTCATTTTACATCCGGAAAACACGGCCATGGACCCGAAAACAGAAGCGCTTTTATATGCAGCGGCGAGAAGGCAGCACCTGGTTGAAAAGGTAAAGCCGGCTCTTGAAGATGGGAAAATCGTTTTATGCGACCGCTTTATCGACAGCTCCCTCGCTTATCAAGGTTATGCAAGAGGGCTTGGAGTTGATGCAGTCCTATCCATTAATCAATTTGCAATCGGAAACATGATGCCGCATATCACCATCTACTTTGCCATTGATCCGGAAGAAGGCATCAAACGGATCAATGCAAATGATTCGCGTGAGAAAAACCGTCTTGATCTTGAAAAACTCCATTTTCATACGCTCGTTCAAAAAGGCTATCAGGAGGTTATAAACCGTTTTCCCGGCCGCTTCAGAACAGTCGATGCGAGCCGGTCTATTGAGCATGTGCAAAAAAGCGTAAACGAAATCATTGAAGAAGCATTAAAAACGATTCGACTGTGACCTGCTTCCCATTCTATTGTTATAATGGTAACAAGAATATCCTTAGGAGGCTTTTAAAATGAAACTAATCATAGCGGTTGTTCAGGATCAAGACAGCAATCGGCTTTTAAAGGCTTTGACTGATCATAATTTTCGCGTGACAAAACTTGCGTCCACCGGCGGCTTTCTGAAGTCGGGAAACACAACCTTTATGTTGGGCGTCGAAGATATTCGGGTTGATAAAGCATTGAGTCTGATTAAAGAAAACGGAAGTAAACGGGATCAGCTGATCGCTCCTGTATCACCAATGGGCGGAAACGCGGATTCATATGTCCCTTACCCCGTTGAAGTAGAAGTGGGCGGAGCGACCGTGTTTGTGCTGCCGATTGAACAATTCCATCAATTTTAAGGGCTGAGGATATGAAAATAAGTCAAGAACTGCGAACGATGATAGAAAAACAGCAGACTCCTCCCGCCAGAGGAGAGAACATTTCTGCTTCGTTTAAGGAAAAGATAAACATCCAAACCGGCAAGCTCAGATTCGAACAGCTGACAGTGCTTTTGTCGGATATTGAGGCGTTTGGGAAGCGCCTGGCAAAGTCGAGAAATTTTAAAGATTTGGCGAGATTTAAAGGCTTAATCAAGCGCTTTGTGAAAGAAGCCGTTGAAAACGGCCTGACGGTTGAGAATTCCAGGAGTTTTGACTTGTATGGAAACAGCAGGACATTGAGCATTGTCAAAGAGCTTGATGAAAAGCTCGTTCAACTGACGGAGGAACTGCTTGATCAAGAAAAGCCCTCCATTGAACTGCTGGAACGAATTGGGGAAATAAAGGGTTTATTGATAAACCTTTACACATAGAGAGTGATCGTATGGCTACAACCTGGACAGAAATGCAAAAGCTTCAGCCGCGGGTTATGAAGCTTTTGCAAAATAGTATAGAAAGAAACCGGCTTGCCCACGCCTATTTGTTTGAAGGGCGAAAAGGGACCGGAAAATTAGACGCGGCCATGCTGCTGGCGAAAAGTTTTTTTTGCCTTGAAAAGGGCGTGGAGCCTTGCGAATCGTGCCGAAATTGTCAGCGGATTGCCTCCGGCAACCACCCGGATGTACACGTCGTTCACCCGGACGGCCTGTCCATCAAAAAGGGACAAATCCAGGCTCTTCAGGAAGAATTCTCAAAAACAGGCCTGGAATCTCATAAAAAGCTCTACATTATTTCGCACGCTGATCAGATGACGGCAAACGCCGCAAACAGCCTGCTGAAGTTTTTGGAAGAGCCGAGCAATGATACGATAGCGGTGCTCTTAACGGAACAGCCGCAGAAATTGCTTGATACGATTATATCGAGATGTCAGGTTCTGGCGTTTCAATCGCTGCTGCCCGAATCGATTGAAAAGGAACTGATCAAACAAGAGGTCTCCCCGCATCTTGCAGCCCTTTTGTCGAATATGACAAACAATTTATCGGAAGCGCTCGAATTGAGTCGAAATGATCAGTTTGCAGAGTCCAGAGCGAAAGTGATAAAATTGTATGAAGTCTTACACCAGCGAAAAGGACATGCTTTTTTCTATATTCAAGATCAGTGGATGCCCTTTTTCAAGGAGAAAGACCACCAAGAAATGGGTCTTGATATGCTTTTATTTATATACCGTGATATATTGTCCATTCAGATAGGACATGAAGATAAAATACTATTTCAGGACTTATTCCAAACATTAAAACAGCACGCGCTGCAATCAACGCAACAAAGAGTGACAAACCAGATTCTTGCTGTTTTAGAAGCAAAAAAACGGCTTTATTCCAATGTTAATGCTCAAGGTTTAATGGAGCACTTGGTTTTAATGCTGCAGGAGGGATAAGCTTGTATAATGTCATTGGTGTTCGCTTTAAAAAAGCGGGCAAAATTTATTATTTTGATCCGAATGGATTTAAGATAGATAAAGACAACTGTGTGATCGTTGAAACGGTTCGCGGTGTTGAATACGGGCAAGTCGTCATCGCGAATAAGAAGGTAGACGAGCACGATGTGGTGCTGCCTTTGCGCAAGGTCATCAGGGTGGCCGATGAGCGCGACCGCCTGATTGTCGAGGAAAATCAAGAGGCCGCTCTTTCCGCCTTTGATGTTTGCCAGAAAAAAGTGAATGAGCACGGTCTTGAGATGAAATTGGTCGATGTCGAATTCACATTTGACCGGAATAAAGTCATATTTTACTTTACGGCCGACGGAAGAGTCGATTTCCGGGAGCTCGTAAAAGATCTGGCTTCCATTTTCAAAACGAGGATCGAGCTTAGGCAAATCGGAGTAAGGGATGAAGCAAAGATGCTCGGAGGCATCGGACCGTGCGGAAGAATGCTGTGCTGTTCGACTTTTCTCGGAGACTTTGAGCCGGTTTCCATCAAAATGGCGAAAGATCAAAACCTGTCCCTTAATCCGACGAAAATTTCCGGACTATGCGGACGGCTCATGTGCTGTTTGAAATACGAAAATGACGAATATGAAACGGCGAAGGAGCAGCTTCCGGATATCGGGGAAGTGATCGCCACGTCTAACGGACCGGCGAAAGTCGTCGGGCTGAATATTCTCGAACGCATTCTTCAGGTTGAACTGACAAACTGCGAAAAAGTTGTGGAATATACGTGGGATGAGCTGCTGCAAGAAGGTGTCGTATCTGCACAAACCACAGATTAACGAGGTGTGAAACCTTGGATAAAAAAGAATTGTTTGATACAGTCATAAGTTTAGAAGAACAAATAGGATCTCTGTACCGCCAGCTGGGAGACCTCAAGCAGCATATCGGGGAAATGATCGAAGAAAACAACCATTTGCAGCTTGAAAACGAACATTTGCGCAAGCGGCTGGAAGAAACCGATCAAAGGCTGAAGACGGCAAAGGCAGGCGGGAAGGAGTTAAAAGCGGAGAAGACGGGGCATGCTGATATTGGTGAAGGCCATGACAATTTGGCGCGCCTGTATCAGGAAGGCTTCCACATTTGCAACATTCATTACGGAAGCGTCCGCAAAGAAGGAGACTGCCTTTTCTGCCTCTCGTTTTTAAATAAAAAATAAAGGAAGGGCTTCCGGATCAAAACGGAAGCCCTTTTAACGGAATAAGCGCCAAGACTAGATTTTTTTCGGAAAGGGAAAAAACATGATTGAATTAAAAGATGATGAGCGACTCGATTATTTGCTGGCAGAGGATATGAAAATCGTGCAAAGCCCGACGGTGTTTGCGTTTTCCTTAGATGCAGTCCTCCTGTCGAAGTTTGCATATGTTCCGATTCAAAAAGGAAAGATCATCGACCTTTGCACGGGAAACGGAGTTGTTCCGCTGCTTCTCAGCACCCGCTCAAAAGCGGAAATCACCGGGGTTGAAATTCAGGACAGATTGTACGACATGGCTGTAAGAAGCGTGGAATACAATAATCTGCAAAAACAGATCCATCTCATCAGAGACGATTTGAAGAATATGCCGCAGGTGCTCGGACACAATAGATCCGATGTTGTCACATGCAATCCCCCTTACTTTAAGACGCCGCAAAAAACGGAACAAAATCTTAATGAACACCTGGCGATTGCCAGGCACGAAATTTATTGCACGCTTGAAGATGTTGTCCGTGTCGGCAGCAAGCTTTTAAAGCAGGGCGGAAAGCTCGCTCTTGTCCATAGACCGGGAAGGCTGCTCGAGATTTTTGAACTCATGAAGGCGTATCAAATAGAGCCGAAGCGTGTGCAGTTTGTGTATCCGAAGCAGGGGAAAGAAGCCAATACGATTTTAGTAGAGGGCATCAAAGACGGCCGCCCCGATCTGAAGATTCTGCCGCCTCTTTTTGTATATGATGAACACGATCAATATACAAGTGAGATAAGGAAGATACTATATGGAGACAAATAACCACTATTTTTATGTGCTGTCATGCCGGGACGGCAGCTTGTATGCGGGATATACGAACGATATTGAAAAGCGGCTGAAAACCCATAATGACGGAAAAGGCGCAAAATATACAAGAGCAAGGCTCCCTGTAAAGCTGCACTATGCGGAACGCTTTTCAACAAAAAGAGAGGCCATGCAGGCGGAATATTATTTCAAAAAATTATCAAGAAAAAACAAAGAAAGCTATATAGAAGAAAAGCGAAAGGCGGGTGTTCATCATCAATCGTCAACAGAGCTTTGACCAACGATCACAAATGGGAACGTTATACCTCGTTCCTACACCGATCGGCAATTTAGAGGATATGACGTTTCGGGCCGTTGAAACATTGAAAACGGCTGATATCATTGCTGCGGAGGATACCCGGCAGACGAAGAAATTGTGTCATGTATATCACATCGAAACACAACTTGTCAGTTACCATGAACATAATAAAGAAAGCAGCGGACATAAAATTTTGGAATGGCTGAAGGAAGGAAAAGACGTCGCGCTTGTCAGCGACGCCGGAATGCCGACCATATCTGACCCCGGTGCTGAAATCGTCCGCGACTTTATCGATATCGGCGGATATGTCGTGCCTTTGCCCGGTGCGAATGCAGCGTTAACCGCTCTGATCGCTTCCGGTCTTCCCCCTCAGCCCTTTTTTTTCTTCGGGTTTTTGGACCGGAACAAAAAAGAGAGAAAAAAACAGCTTGACGGATTAAAAAACAGACAGGAAACCGTGATTTTCTATGAATCGCCCCATCGGTTGAAGGAAACGCTGTCGGCGATTTACGAGGTATTCGGAAACCGCCGGATCGCGGTGACGAGAGAGCTGACCAAAAAATTTGAAGAATTTATAAGAGGGACGATAGAGGAAGTGCTGACATGGGCCGGGGAAGAACAAGTGCGCGGAGAGTTTTGCCTTGTCGTTGAAGGGTGCGGTGAAACTGTTGCCGAAGAAGCGGCCTGGTGGGAAAATCTCTCGGCAAAAGAACATGTCGAACATTATATCAGCAAAGGGTTTCATTCCAAGGAAGCCATCAAAAAAGCTGCTGTTGACCGAAACGTTCCAAAACGAAAAATCTATGACGCATATCATATCCAAAATTGAAAAAAACCGCTCTTGCTTTGGCAAGAGCGGTTTTTGTATAATCAAATTAATTTTTTAGAGATTGAAGCTGTGCTTGAATTTCATTGATGATTTGCTCAGCGCCTTCTGGGCTAAGAACCAGTTTACCGCCGGCAAGTTTAAGGTTGTCATCAGAAACTTCGCCAGTTACTTGGCAAGTCATGTTTGGTTTATATTTTTTCAAGATGATTTTTTCGTCATCAACATAGATTTCAAGAGCGTCTTTTTCTGCGATTCCAAGCGTACGGCGAAGTTCAATCGGAATCACCACGCGTCCTAGTTCGTCAACTTTACGTACAATACCTGTAGATTTCATATTCATTCTCCTCCCGAAAGATTCTTATTTTAATAAGTGTTATAATCTTCGTCATTATTCGACAAAATCCTTACAGTCCTAGCATAACAAGGTTTCCAATAAACGTCAATCATTTTCTTTTCTATAGTTTGTAAAAATTAGATCTTATAGTCAAAAGACCTTGAGAGAACTGATGAAACAAGGGATTTGAAGATGATAAAACCAATCGATAATCCTAAAATATGTCCTTAAATCAAGACTTTCGAACTAAGGTTTTTCTTCATATCGATTATATACGACATTATTCGATAATGAAAGCATTTTTTTGTCGAAGTTGAATAGGATACTCAAAAAAATAATGTGTAATCGACCATATTCCTTGTTTTTCGATATGTATATTTTCTTGAACTTAAAGGCTAAGATGGTATCATATAAAGAGGGAATATGTAATCAACGATATATTGAATGAAGACACTTGCCGCTCTCGTCCTTTGGGCGGGAGTTTTTTGACATTTTAATTGGGAGGTTCCATCATGCCGCAAGAAAAAAATACGTTTTACATTACAACACCGATCTACTACCCAAGTGGAAAATTACATATTGGACACGCCTACACCACAGTTGCCGGGGATGCAATGGCCCGGTATAAAAGGCTGAGAGGCTACGATGTCAGATACTTAACCGGAACGGATGAGCATGGCCAAAAAATCCAGCAAAAGGCTGAAGAGGCAAACATTGCACCTCAGGAATTGGTGGATCGTGCGGCAGAAGATATTCAGAAGCTTTGGAAAAAGCTCGATATTTCCAACGACGATTTCATTCGGACGACACAAGAACGCCATAAGGTCGTCATCGAAAAGGTTTTTCAAAAGCTGCTCGACAACGGGGATATTTATCTTGATGAATATGAGGGCTGGTACAGCATCCCTGATGAAACGTTCTACACGGAGACTCAGCTCGTCGACGTTGAACGAAATGAAAAAGGGGAAATCATCGGAGGAAAAAGTCCTGACAGCGGGCATCCTGTTGAGCTGATTAAAGAGGAATCCTATTTCTTCCGCATGGGAAAATATGCTGACCGCCTGCTCGCTTTTTATGAAGAAAATCCTGAATTTATTCAGCCTGAATCCCGTAAAAACGAGATGATCAACAACTTTATCAAGCCGGGCCTTGAAGATTTGGCCGTATCCCGGACGACGTTTGACTGGGGCATCAAGGTGCCGGGCAATCCAAAACACGTCGTTTATGTTTGGATAGACGCCCTCTTTAACTATATAACGGCCCTCGGCTTTGGCACGGAGAACGATGAACTTTACAAAAGGTACTGGCCTGCCGATGTTCACCTTGTCGGGAAGGAAATCGTCCGCTTTCATACGATCTACTGGCCGATCATGCTGATGGCATTGGACCTTCCTTTACCTAAAAAGGTTTTTGCCCACGGATGGCTATTGATGAAAGACGGAAAAATGTCCAAATCAAAAGGGAACGTTGTAGATCCCGTTACATTAATCGACAGATACGGACTTGACGCGCTGCGCTACTACCTGCTTCGCGAAGTGCCGTTCGGCTCTGACGGCGTCTTCACCCCTGAAGGGTTCGTTGAGCGGATTAATTATGATTTGGCGAATGATTTAGGAAACCTTTTGAACAGAACGGTCGCTATGATCAACAAATATTTTGACGGTGAGATTGCATCATATCAAGGTCCGGTAACGGAGTATGACGAATCTCTGTCATCGTTTGCAGGAGAAACGATCAAATCTTATGAACAGGCGATAGAAAACATGGAATTTTCCGTGGCGCTTTCTTCCCTGTGGCAGCTTGTCAGCAGAACGAATAAATATATCGATGAAACCGCACCTTGGATTCTTGCCAAAGATAAAGAAAAAGAAGGCGAACTAAGATCCGTGATGTATCATTTGGCTGAATCTCTGCGAATCACGGCGGTCATGCTGCAGCCGTTCTTAACGCAAACGCCTGAAAAAATCTTTGCACAGCTCGGCGTGGCAGATCCGTCATTAAAAACGTGGGAGAGCATCACAAGCTTCGGACAGTTGAAATCGGTGAAGGTTCAAAAAGGAGAACCGTTGTTCCCGCGGCTGGAAGCCGAAGAAGAGGTTGCATATATCAAATCAAAAATGCAGGGAACGGCTCCAAAAGAAGAACAGAAAAAAGAAGAAGCAGCACCGGAACGGCTCCCGGAAATCACATTTGACGACTTTATGAGCACAGAGCTCAGGGTAGCTGAAGTCCTTCAGGCGGAGCCTGTTAAAAAAGCCGATCGTCTGTTAAAATTGCAGCTTGATCTGGGCTTTGAAAAACGCCAGGTCGTATCTGGGATTGCCAAGCATTACAGGCCTGAAGAATTAGTCGGACGAAAAGTCATTTGTGTAACAAACTTAAAACCGGTAAAACTAAGAGGAGAATTGTCTCAGGGGATGATTTTGGCCGGTGAGGACAACGGCGGTCTGTCGCTTGCAACTGTAGACAGCTCTTTAGCAAACGGTACGCGAATCAAATAAAATCTGACAAAAGGTGTTTCACGTGTAACATTTCGTCGAACACCTTTTGTTTTTATCGACAATACATACGAAAAGGGTGGCATGTTTTATGTTATTTGATACACACGCACATTTAAACGCAGAGCAGTTTAACGAGGATTTGGAAGATGTCATCGCCCGGGCAAAGGAAGAAAAGGTCGAGAATATCGTCGTTGTAGGCTTTGACCGTCCAACGATCAAGCGGGCCATGGAACTGATTGAGACATATGACTTTATTTACGCGGCAATCGGATGGCATCCGGTTGATGCAATCGACATGACCGATGAGGACCTTGCATGGATTAAAGAGCTTTCTTCCCATGAGAAAGTCGTGGCAATTGGCGAAATGGGCCTCGATTACCACTGGGATAAGTCGCCGAAAGACGTTCAAAAAGAAGTGTTCCGCAAGCAAATTGCTTTGGCAAAGGAAGTTGGCCTTCCGATTGTGATCCACAACCGGGATGCGACTGAGGACGTCGTCACGATTTTGCGGGAAGAAGGGGCCGAGGAAGTCGGCGGAATCATGCATTGCTTTACAGGCAGCGCCGAGGTGGCGAAAGAATGCATCAATATGAATTTCTACCTATCTTTCGGCGGTCCGGTCACATTTAAAAATGCAAAAAAACCGAAAGAAGTCGTCAAGCAAGTACCAAATGACCGACTTCTGATCGAGACGGATTGCCCGTATCTGACGCCGCATCCTTTCAGAGGAAAGCGGAATGAACCAAGCTACGTAAAACTGGTCGCGGAACAGATCGCAGAGTTAAAAGGAATGACGTATGAAGAAGTGGCTGCCATTACCACCGAAAATGCAAAAAAACTTTTCGGCATCAGCTGACAGCATTTGATGTCAATCTTTGCGCAAGCTTGTCTTTTCGGGAGTTGATTCTTAGAAGTTCTACATGTCTGTTTACACTCATAGGATATCTTTGTCGACAAGTCTTTCTTTCTTTTATGAGGTTGTTTTCCCATAATAAAAGTAATGGCGGCTTGCGGTTAAAAAGGGAGGAGGGTTGACAGGCTTGTAGATACTCTATATAATCTCCCCGAGGAGAAGGAGGCGTTTTTCATCATACAAAAAATGAAAAAGCTGTTTTCCGTAAAGCTTAGCAGAAGCAGAGGGGTTCTGATTGCTGCCGGACTGCTGGTGGCAGGCACAGGAACCGCTTACGGAGCAAATGAGCTCACAAAACAGCCGGTCTCGATTTCAATTAACGGGAAAAAGCAGAGCGTACGGACGCATGCGAAAACGGTAGGTGAGCTGATGAAAAGCTTAAACATCGAAACGAGGAAAGAAGATCACATCTCTCCCGCTGAAGATACAAAAATCACGAGCAACATGAATGTTGAATACGTTGCTGCCAAACCGGTCCTTTTGACGATGGACGGTGAGGAAAAGCAAGTGTGGACGACAGCGGGAACGGTCGGCAAACTTCTTAAAGAGTTAAATCTAGAGTTGGCGGAACATGATCAAATTGATCCCTCAGTTGATAAAGAGATAAAAAAAGACATGAAGCTGACTTTGCAAAGAGCTTTTAAAGTGACTGTAAAGGATGCCGGCAAAAATAAAGACATATGGACAACTTCGACTACTGTCGCTGACTTTTTAAGACATCATAAGATCAGCATAAAGGGCGAGGATGAAGTCAAGCCTGCGCTGGATGAAAAGCTGACGAAGGATCAGGCGGATATTCACATTACTCGTATCAAAAAGGTCACCGATGTAGTGGAAGAGGACATTCCTTTTGACGTGCGGAAGAAAGAGGATGCATCTTTGGAAAAAGGCACGGAAAAGGTGGTTCAGCAAGGCAAACACGGCAAGCTTAAAAAGCACTATGCCGTTGTGAAGAAAAACGGCAAAGAAGTTTCCAGGGAATTGATTAAAGAGGAAACAGCAAAAGAAAGCAAAGCCAAAATCATCGCCGTCGGCACGAAGAAAAAAACCGTAGCGCAAGTGAGCGCAAATGTATCGCGCGGCAATGAAGCCTCTGGAAAAGAGTTCTACGTGTCTTCAACAGCGTATACAGCAAGCTGCAGCGGCTGCTCGGGACACACGGCAACGGGTGTCAATTTAAAGAACAATCCGGGCTCCAAGGTCATTGCGGTGGATCCGCGCTTTATTCCATTGGGCACTAAAGTCCATGTGGAAGGATACGGCTATGCGATTGCTGCCGATACAGGTTCGGCAATCAAAGGCCGCAAAATCGACGTGTTCTTTCCGAACAAGTCTGCAGCTTACCGGTGGGGAAGCAAAAAAGTTAAAATTAAGGTTCTGAACTAAATATATATTTATTATTCTGTTTGTAAGCAGAGGGATTTTGCGCCCTCTGTTTTTTTGGTTATAATAGATCCATCTTGTTTTCTAATCAATTAGACGGTTTTATTACAAAAAGGTTTCAGTTTTTTTTAAAATGTTTTTCAACTTGCGGAGGAAGAAATGAAGATTAAGGAAATCATCGTTGTCGAAGGACGTGACGATACAGCAAAGGTCAAGTCCGCTGTTGATGCGGACACAATTGAAACGAACGGTTCCGCCATCGGGGAAGATGTGATAAAACGAATTCAGCTCGCTCAAAAAACGCGGGGCGTTATTATTTTAACGGATCCCGATTTTCCGGGTGAAAAAATCAGAAAAACGATCGCTGAAAAAGTGCCCGGATGTAAGCATGCATTTTTGCCGAAAGATTTGGCAAAGCCTAAAAACAAGCGGGGAATCGGCGTTGAGCATGCATCGGTTGAAAGCATCAGAGCCTGCCTGAAGACCGTTCAGGAGGAAATGGAACCGACTGAGCCGGAAATCGAAGCCCGCGATTTAATCGAAGCCGGTTTGATCGGCGGCCCTCTTGCCAAAAAAAGACGGGAGCGGCTCGGTGAGATTTTAAATATTGGATATACAAACGGAAAGCAGCTTCAAAAGCGTCTGCAGATGTTTCAAATTAAAAAAAGCGATTATTTTAGCGCTCTGGATGCTGTGCTGCGGGAGGAAAAGAATGAATAAAGACATCGCCACCCCCAAAAGGACAAAAGAAATCCTCGATAAATACGGATTTTCTTTTAAAAAAAGCCTGGGACAGAATTTTTTAATTGATACGAATATCCTGGACAGAATCGTCGACCACGCCGGAGTGACGGAGCGTACGGGCGTGATTGAAATCGGTCCGGGAATCGGAGCTTTGACCGAGCAATTGGCAAAGCGCGCGAAGAAAGTGGCGGCTTTTGAAATTGACCAAAGGCTTCTGCCCATTTTAAAGGATACGTTGGCGCCTTATGACAATGTGACTGTGATCCATCAGGACGTCCTTAAAGCCGATGTTAAAGCCGTGATGGACGAGCAGTTTCAGGACTGTGATGAAGTGATGGTTGTCGCCAATTTGCCGTATTATGTGACGACCCCTATTATTATGAAGCTTTTGGAAGAAAATCTGCCGCTTAAAGGCATCGTTGTCATGCTTCAAAAAGAGGTGGCAGACCGGATGGCTGCAAAGCCTTCATCAAAAGAATACGGCTCGCTTTCCATCGCGGTTCAATTTTATACTGAGCCGAAAACGGTCATGGGAGTACCGAAGACGGTTTTCGTTCCCCAGCCGAATGTGGATTCCGCCGTCATCAAGCTGACGCTGAGAGAAGCTCCGGCTGTAGCGGTCAAGGATGAGTCGTTTTTCTTTCAGGTCGTCAGGGCGAGCTTTGCCCAGCGCCGCAAAACGCTTTTAAACAATCTCTTCAATAACTTGCCGAACGGCAAGGAGAAGAAAGCGGACATTGAAAAAGCGCTGCGGGATTCGCAGATTGACGGGAAGAGGCGCGGAGAATCGCTTAGTATTGAGGAATTTGCCGTGCTTTCCGACCGCTTGTCTAAAGCCTTTCTGTAAAAGAAAGGCTTTTTTTCATGGGCATGTGGCAGCTTGCCATCTGTTCACCACTTGACCTCGAAATACATAGGCTAAAGAAGCACCTTTATAATGTCTGTCAATTGTTTAAATAGGGCTTAGTCTATGTGTGGAGTGAAAAGCATGCAGTTTAAAATAGGCGATATGGTAGTGAGAAAATCTTATCGAAGAGATATTTTATTTCGAATCATACGAATCGATCAATCGGCAAAGGGAGAACCGATAGCCGTTTTGCACGGGGATGAAGTGAGGTTAATCGCTGACGCGCATTTAACGGATCTGGAGATTGTCCGCGAGGCTGAGCGCCTGATGAGAAAACAGGAAGAAGAAACAAAAATGAAGGAATCCCTCGACTTGCTCCGTCAGGATTATAAGCTGCTGCGCGAAAAACACGAATACCGTGCAACAAATCAATACAGCCACCAACAGCAGTATTTTCATATGCCGGGAAGAGTCCTACATTTAGACGGGGATTCGGCTTATTTAAAGAAGTGCCTTACGTTGTATGAAAAAATCGGGGTTCCCGTATACGGCATCCATTGTTATGAAAAGAAAATGTCAGCCGTCATTGAGGAGCTTCTTGACGAGTACCGGCCGGATTTATTGGTTATCACGGGGCATGACGCGTATTCGAAACAAAAAGGGGACATCAACAATTTGGATGCCTACAGGCATTCAAAGGATTTTATCGAAACCGTTCAAAAAGCAAGAAAAAAAATCCCCCATCTCGACCAGCTCGTGATTTTTGCCGGGGCGTGCCAGTCCCATTTTGAATCATTGATCAAGGCAGGGGCCAATTTTGCAAGCTCACCGTCAAGAGTTAACATTCACGCGCTTGATCCGGTCTATATTGTCGCAAAAATCAGCTTCACTCCTTTTATGGACCGAATTAACGTCTGGGAAGTGCTCAGAAATACGCTGACGAGGGAGAAAGGGCTCGGAGGCATTGAAACCCGGGGCGTTTTGCGAATTGGAATGCCGTATAAAACGAAAGCAGCCGATTAAACCCGCCCGATTTTGGCGGGTTTTTGTCAAATTATCGCCTTATTTTTAAAAAACATACATAAATAAACGAAAAATGAGAAAAATAGGGGAAAGTTGGCGTACAATTTTCACAATTATTTTATTGACAATAGCTCATAAACGTTGATATAATTTAAATTTTATTTGACAAAAATGGGCTGTTGTAGTATACTGAATGTAGTGAGGTGGATGCAATGGCGAAAACGTTGTCCGATATTAAAAGATCGCTTGATGGACATTTAGGAAAAAGGCTTACGTTAAAAGCAAACGGAGGCCGCCGAAAAACGATTGAGCGTTCGGGCATTTTAGCTGAGACGTACCCTTCTGTTTTTGTGATACAACTAGATCAGGACGAGAATTCGTTCGAGAGAGTTTCATACAGTTATGCGGATATTCTTACTGAGACCGTCGAATTAAGGTTTTCTGACGACAAAACGGGCTCAGTAGCCCTTTAATAAGCAGTAGACATTATGTTTACTGCTTTTTGTTTTGCCTTTTTTTATCCAATATTTTTCGGGAAAGATCTGACGGGGAAGAAGCAAAGCTATAAATGTCACTCGTTTGATGAAGGTTCTGCTAATGGTATGATACTTGAAAGGGGCTGTTTCGCATGGGCAGACGTCGAAGCATCATGTCAGAGGAATTCAAATATGAATTGGCAAAAGATCTTGGGTTTTACGATACTGTAAAAAACGAAGGCTGGGGAGCGATTCGGGCCAGAGACGCCGGAAACATGGTAAAGCGGGCCATTGAATTAGCCGAACAGCATATCGCTCAAAATCAACAGAATCGATAAAACGGGTGACAATGGAGGACGCTGCCGTCCTCCGTTTTTTTTATAAACGTCCGAACCTTGCCGCTCTACGTGCATTTGTACGTCCTGTACTATAAAATATGTTACAATGTGGATACTTATGTTTAGATGGAGAAGTAGGTGAATTTGGATTGCGTATTTTAGAAAAGGCGCCGGCAAAAATCAATTTGTCGCTCGACGTCCTCGGCAAGCGTCCTGATGGTTACCATGAAGTGAAAATGGTCATGACGACGATTGACCTCGCAGATCGGGTCGAGCTATCGGAGCTATCAGAGGATAAGGTTACGGTTGCCTCCCACAACCGGTTTGTTCCGGATGACCAGAGGAACCTTGCTTATCAGGCGGCCATGCTGATGAAAAAACGATACGGCATTAAAAAAGGCGTTTCAATTTTGATCACGAAGGTCATTCCGGTAGCTGCGGGGCTTGCGGGCGGAAGCAGCGACGCAGCTGCCGTCCTGAGAGGCTTAAACCGCCTGTGGAATATGAAGCTTTCCGTGAATGAACTCGCTGATCTCGGCGCAGAGATCGGATCAGATGTATCGTTTTGCGTTCATGGGGGGACTGCTCTTGCAACGGGAAGGGGAGAGAAGATCCGCCACATTGAAACGCCGCCGCATTGCTGGGTCTTGCTTGCAAAACCGACGATCGGCGTATCGACCGCAGAAGTGTACAGGCAGCTCAAGATTGACAATATCGAACATCCGGATGTGCAAGGTATGATTTCGGCCATTGAGGAGAAAAATTTTCATAAGATGTGTGAAAAACTCGGGAATGTGCTTGAATCGGTTACATTAAATATGCATCCTGAAGTCGCAATGATTAAAAACCAAATGAAGCGCTTCGGAGCGGATGCGGTATTGATGAGCGGAAGCGGTCCGACAGTGTTTGGGCTTGTTCAGTATGAATCAAAAGTGCAACGTATATATAACGGGTTAAGAGGGTTTTGCGATCAGGTATATGCTGTGCGAATGATCGGGGAACAAAATGACCTTGATTAAATCCGTATGTTAAGTTATATTATTTTTAGAAATATTCGGATTTTGGAGGTAAGTGCATGAAGTTTCGTCGAAGCGGCAGATTGGTAGATCTGACGAATTATTTGTTGACCCATCCGCATGTCTTAGTGCCATTAACCTTCTTTTCAGAACGGTATCAATCTGCAAAATCGTCAATTAGTGAAGATTTAACCATTATTAAGCAAACCTTTGAGCAGCAGGGAATCGGAACGTTGCAGACGGTTCCCGGGGCGGCCGGAGGCGTTAAATATATTCCGAAGGTAAGGCTTGAGGAGGCGGAGGAATTTATCAGTGCACTCGGGAAGTCATTGATTGATTCGGAACGTATTTTGCCCGGGGGCTATTTATATTTGACGGATATTCTCGGAAAGCCGTCCGTGTTGACGAAGGTCGGCAAAATTTTTGCTTCCGCTTTTTCAGACAGGGAAATCGATGTCGTCATGACTGTGGCAACGAAAGGAATTCCCCTGGCGTACGCGGTCGCCAGCTATTTGGACGTGCCGACCGTTGTCGTCAGGAAGGATAATAAAGTGACTGAAGGGTCAACGGTCAGCATCAACTATGCCTCAGGTTCATCCAATCGCATACAGACGATGTCGCTTGCAAAGCGCAGCCTGCAGTCGGGATCGCACGTTTTAATCATAGACGATTTTATGAAAGCGGGCGGAACGATCAACGGCATGATCAATTTGCTGGATGAATTCAATGCGCATGTAGCGGGAATCGGAGTCCTCGTGGAGGCTCAGGGAGTAAAGGAACGGCTGGTTGACGAATATATGTCACTTCTTACCCTTTCGGAAATCGATATGAAGGAAAAAAACGTCGAAATCCAAAACGGAAATTTTAAAGCGTTTTTTAAAGAAAATGAATAAAGAATGGGGAGTTTGAGATGACAAAAGTTGTTCAGACAAAAGACGCGCCGGAAGCAATCGGACCGTATTCGCAGGGGATTATTGTCAATAACATGTTTTACAGCTCAGGGCAAATTCCTTTGACTCCGTCCGGCGAAATGGTAAACGGGGATATTACCGAACAGACGCACCAGGTGTTCCGCAATTTAAAAGCCGTCCTAAAGGAAGCGGGAGCTTCGCTTGAAACAGTCGTAAAAGCGACAGTGTTTTTGGCGGATATGAATCAATTTGCAGAGGTTAACGAGGTGTACGGCCAGTATTTCGATACGCATAAACCGGCGCGGTCATGCGTTGAGGTGGCTCGGCTGCCGAAAGATGCGCTCGTTGAAATAGAAGTTATTGCCCTCGTGAAATAGGATTTTTTTTAAAAAGATGATTTTGGTTTACAAGATCATCTTTTTTTGTTTGGTATTTGACAATTCTGTGTGTTTTTATTCCAATATTGCAAAAATATTTTTAAATATGCAGGAAAACAAAAAAAACCGTTGAATAGTTAAACTAATGTTTTTATATTGGGAAAAGGTGGTGAACTACTGTGGAAGTTACCGACGTAAGATTACGCCGCGTGAATACCGATGGTCGCATGAGAGCGATTGCATCCATCACGCTGGATCACGAATTTGTAGTCCATGACATTCGTGTAATTGATGGAAACAATGGTCTTTTCGTTGCGATGCCAAGTAAGCGTACACCTGATGGAGAGTTTCGTGATATCGCTCATCCAATCAACTCAAGCACCCGCGGAAAAATTCAGGACGCGGTGTTAAATGAATATCACCGTTTAGGTGAAGTTGAGGAAATAGAATATGAAGAAGCTGGAGCTTCTTAAAAAGAGGGCTTATGGAAGCCCTTTTTATTTTGCAAAAAAAATGATGGTATGATAACAAAATGACAATATATGGTTGATTGCAGCATATATCAGTAAATGGGGAAAAAGAACAGGCGAATATCGGCATTCCGACAAGAGCGGCCCAGGAACGGAAACTGCGGGGCATATGACGCACAGCAGGCGGGTTCCAAATATGATCAAAACCATCCATAATTTGTCTGGGCAATTTGCTGATTTCTCATTTGGGCTTGCTTGAAATCAACTCATATTTAAGATATATTTTTCTATGGATAATAGGGATAATGGAGGCCAATAAATGGATAAGCGGTTTGCAGTTGTATTAGCAGCTGGTCAAGGAACAAGAATGAAATCAAAGTTGTATAAAGTTCTTCATCCTGTTTGCGGAAAGCCGATGGTCGAGCATGTAGTCGATGAAGCTCTTAAGCTATCATTGGCCAAACTTGTCACAATTGTCGGGCACGGCGCGGAAGATGTCAAAAAGCAGCTCGGGGAAAAGAGCGAGTACGCTCTTCAGGCTGAACAGCTCGGCACGGCGCACGCTGTGAAGCAGGCCAAATCGATTCTTGCCGGCGAAAAAGGAACGACGATCGTGATTTGCGGGGATACGCCGCTGTTAACGGCTGAAACAATGGAAGCCATGCTCCGGGAGCATCAGGAAAAAGGGGCAAAGGTGACCATCTTAACGGCGATTGCAGAGGATCCGACAGGCTACGGGCGGATCATCCGCAATGAAAACGGAGATGTTGCGAAAATTGTCGAGCATAAAGATGCGACAGATGAGGAACGGCTTGTCAAAGAAATCAACACAGGCACCTACTGTTTTGATAATGAAGCTCTTTTCCGGACGATCGAGCAGGTGTCCAATGACAATGTCCAAGGGGAATACTACCTTCCTGACGTTATTGAAATCCTCAAAAATCAAGGTGAAACTGTTGCCGCTTATCAGACTGATAACTTCCAAGAAACGCTCGGAGTCAACGACAGAGTCGCTCTTTCTCAAGCTGAAAAGTACATGAAGCAGCGCATTAATAAACGCCATATGCAAAATGGCGTGAGCTTAATCGACCCCGATAACACGTATATTTCTCCGGAGGCCGTCATCGGCCGGGATACGGTCATTTATCCTGGAACCGTCATCAAAGGCCGGGTGGTGATCGGCGAGGATACGGTTATCGGCCAAAACTGCGAGCTGGAAAACAGTACGATCGGCAGCAGGACGGTCATTAAACAATCCGTGGTTGTAGACAGCGAAATCGGCGACGACGTAACGATCGGCCCGTTTGCCCATATCAGACCTGATTCGAAAATCGGCAATGAGGTCAGAATCGGAAATTTCGTAGAAGTGAAGAAAGCTGAATTCGGAGATCGAAGCAAAGCCTCTCATTTAAGCTACATAGGGGATGCGGAAATTGGTTCGGATGTGAATCTTGGCTGCGGTTCGATTACCGTTAATTATGATGGAAAAAATAAGTTCGTGACTAAGGTTGAAGACGGTGCTTTTGTCGGCTGCAACTCAAATCTGATTGCACCTGTTACGATCGGCAAGGGCGCCTACGTGGCAGCCGGTTCCACCATTACCGACGATGTACCAGGCCAAGCTTTGTCTATTGCCAGGGCAAGACAGGTCAACAAGGAAGACTACGTTAAGAATATACACAAAAAATAATCCTAAAATCGGAGGTTTACCATGTCTAATCAATATGAAGACGACAATTTGAAGATTTTTTCTTTAAACTCAAATCCGGATCTTGCGGCCGAAATCGCGGAGATCGTCGGAGTAGAGCTGGGAAAGTGTTCTGTTAAACGTTTTAGCGACGGTGAAGTGCAAATCAATATCGAAGAGAGCATCCGCGGCTGTGACTGCTATGTCATTCAATCGACGAGCGCTCCGGTTAACGAGAATATCATGGAGCTGTTGATTATGGTTGATGCATTGAAACGCGCGTCCGCTAAAACGATTAATATCGTGATGCCTTATTACGGCTATGCCCGTCAGGACAGAAAAGCGCGGGCCCGTGAGCCGATCACTGCTAAGCTGGTGGCGAATCTGCTTGAAACAGCCGGCGCTACCCGGGTGATCGCACTTGATTTGCATGCCCCGCAAATTCAAGGTTTCTTTGATATACCGATTGATCATTTAATGGGTGTTCCGATTTTAGGAAGTTATTTTGAACAGAAAAATTTGAATGATATTGTTATCGTATCTCCTGACCACGGCGGGGTTACGCGGGCGCGCAAGCTGGCCGACCGTCTCAAAGCGCCGATCGCAATTATCGACAAACGCCGTCCGAAGCCGAATGTGGCTGAAGTCATGAACATCATCGGACATATTGAAGGAAAAACCGCTATTTTAATCGATGATATCATCGATACAGCAGGAACGATCACGCTTGCGGCAAATGCGCTTGTCGAAAGCGGCGCATCCGAAGTATACGCCTGCTGCACGCATCCCGTCCTTTCAGGTCCGGCGATTGAAAGAATCAAAAACTCCAAAATTAAAGAGCTTGTCGTGACAAACAGCATCGAGCTTCCGGAAGAAAAGAAAATCGAGAAATTCAAGCAGCTTTCCGTTGCTCCGCTGCTCGCAGAAGCGATCATCCGCGTACACGAGAAGCAATCTGTCAGCTTCCTGTTCGATTAATTTGCTGATTCTGGTTTAAAGTTTTGTCGTTATGGGTATGGTTTTAGAAAAACCAATCTTACGATAGGATGGTGCTGGATATGGCAATCTTAAAAGCGGAAGAAAGAACAGGCTCCAAGCGCTCTTCTTTAAGAAAGATCCGGCTGTCGGGATTTGTGCCGGGTGTCGTATACGGAAAAGATTTAGAGAACAAGTCTGTTTCGCTGGATAGTGTCAAGCTTTTAAAAATTTTGCGCGATGAGGGAAAAAACACGATTATCAATCTGGATGTAAACGGTGAGCAGTACCCGGTCATGGTGACTGAAGTTCAGACGGATCCGTTGAAAGATTCGATTGTCCATGCCGATTTCAAGGTGGTTGATATGGAAGCCGAAATGGAAGCAGCCGTTCCCGTGAATCTGACGGGAGAAGCTGAAGGAATCAAGCAGGGAGGCGTCCTTCAGCAGCCGCTTTACGAGCTGTCTGTTACAGCCAAGCCGCAGAACATTCCCCAAGCCATTGAAGCGGACATTTCACACCTTGAAGTGAACGATGTATTAACTGTCGGCGATATCAGGCCGGCAGGCGATTATTCATTCAACCATGAACCGGATGAAGTCGTCGCATCCATACTCCCTCCTCAAAAGCAAGAGGAAACAGAAGCCGAATCAGCAGCCCAGGAAGTTGAGGAACCAGAAGAAAGCAATGAAGAGGAAAAAAATGAATAAATGCTTAAGACGTAATCCTCCCGCGGTTACGTCTTTTGTGCTAGAATGAGGGGAATTAAGGACGCTCCCCCTCATGGCTGGTGAGGAAGGGTTTTGATTAAGGGAGGAAATAGAATGCTTGTGTTTGCAGGTTTGGGCAACCCGGGTAAAACGTACGAAAATACGAGACACAACGTCGGTTTCATGGCGATTGACGAGCTTTCAAAGGAATGGGATATTGCCCTTGATAAAACAAAATTTCACGGACAGTACGGAATCGGATTTGTTTCCGGCAAAAAGGTTCTACTTGTTAAGCCGCTTACATATATGAACTTATCGGGAGAATGTTTGAGGCCTCTTTTGGACTACTATGAGGTCCCGATTGAAAATATGAAAGTGATTTATGATGATTTGGATCTTCCAACCGGAAAAATCCGTCTCAGGACAAAAGGAAGCGCCGGAGGGCACAACGGGATTAAATCGATGATTCAGCATCTTGGGACATCTGATTTTAACAGGATCAGAGTCGGGATCGGCCGTCCTGTAAACGGAATGAAAATCGTCGATTATGTCCTCGGCGCTTTTACGGACGAAGAGGAGCCGGCCATTCGGGAAGCCGTTCAAAAAACGGTTAAGGCCTGTGAAGCTTCTTTGGAAAAACCTTTTTTGGAAGTTATGAATGAATATAACGCAAAGGTATAAGCCGAACGGGAACGGATCATACTAGTCTTAAAAAGACTGGTTATTGGAGGTTCCCGTATGGCTTTGCATTATTACTGCCGCCATTGCGGCGTTAAAGTAGGAAGTCTTGACCATTCTTACGTCAACAGCAAACAATTGGGTTTTGACCACTTAACAAATGAGGAAAGAAACGATATGATTTCTTATATGGATAATGGGGATTTACACGTAAAGACGATATGTGAAGATTGTCAGGAAGCGTTAGAAAGAAATCCGGATTATCATCAATATCAGTCGTTTATTCAATAAAAAGCTTTGGTGTAGAAACTAGACCAAAGCATTTTTCTATTTGAGGAAGAGAGGAGGGGCTCATTTGAATAATATTCAATCCTTTATTACAAAAAGCGATGATTTTAAATCCATCGTCAACGGTTTGAACGAAGGGCTGAAAGAACAGCTGCTTGCGGGGCTCTCCGGATCTGCACGGTCATTATTTACAGCCGCTTTTTCAAAAGAAACAAACCGTCCGTTATTTTTGATTACGCATAACCTTTATCAAGCTCAAAAAATCACAGACGATTTAACAGGACTGATAAAAGATCAGTCTGTCCTTTTATATCCTGTCAATGAATTAATCTCATCCGAAATTGCGGTTGCGAGCCCTGAACTGCGTTCACAAAGGCTGGACGTTTTGAATAGGCTTTCAAGCGGTGAAACGCCGATCGTTGTTGCACCGGCGGCTGCCGTCAGAAGAATGCTGCCCCCTGTGGACATATGGAAAAGCAGCCAGATTCACTTAAAAACGGGGCGGGACATCGATCCGGAAAAGCTCATTCAAACCCTTGTCCAAATCGGATACGAACGTACCGATATGGTGGCTGCTCCTGGTGAATTCAGTATTCGCGGGGGCATTATCGACGTGTATTCATTGACTGAGGACAATCCGATCCGGATTGAGCTGTTTGATACCGAGATCGATTCCATCCGTACGTTCAGCTCAGATGACCAGCGTTCGTTGGAAACGCGCGATGAGGTGACGATCGGCCCCGCCAAAGAATTGATCGTGCGTGAAGAAGACCGGAAACGGGCTCTCGAGAAGCTGGAAAAAGGCCTTGCTGACAGCCTGAAAAAGCTGAAGCTTGATAAACAAAAAGAAATCCTCAATCAAAACATCGAGGAGGATAAAGAACGGCTTACAGAAGGCAACATCGGCCAGGAAATGGTTAAATACCTTTCGTATTTCTATGAAAAGCCTGCTAGTTTGCTAGATTATTTTCCGTCTCATACATTGCTTATTTTAGACGAAGTCAGCCGCATTCACGAAATGGAAGAACAGCTGCAAAAGGAAGAGGCCGAATGGATCACGAGCCTTCTTGAAGAAGGCAAGATTCTTCATGACATCTCAATGTCATTTCCTTTTCACAGCCTCATGGCAAAACAGCCCCGCCCGATTTTGTACTATTCGCTGTTTTTAAGGCATGTTCAGCATACAAGCCCGCAAAACATCGTGAATGTTTCCAGCAAACAAATGCAAAGTTTTCACGGGCAGATGAATGTGCTCAAAAACGAGATCGAACGGTTTAAAAAATCCAAATATACGACAGTTTTTCTCGGGGACAGCCGGGAACGCGCCGAAAAACTTGCATCCGTCCTGGAAGATTATGAGATAGAAGCTGCCCAAGCCGATGAAAATACAGCGCTCGCACAAGGCCAGATTTATATCATGGAAGGCGGCCTACAAACGGGCTTCGAGCTTCCATTGATGAAGCTTGCCGTCATCACGGAGGAAGAACTCTTTAAAAAGCGCGTGAAAAAGCAAGCGCGCAAACAAAAAATGACGAATGCGGAGAGAATTAAGAGCTACTCGGAGCTGCAAATCGGCGACTATGTCGTTCACGTCAACCACGGAATCGGTAAATATCTGGGTATTGAAACGCTTGAAATCAACGGAATCCACAAGGATTATTTAAATATTCACTACCAGGGAAGCGATAAGCTTTACGTGCCTGTCGATCAAATTGACCAGGTGCAGAAATACGTCGGTTCGGAAGGAAAAGAACCAAAGCTGTACAAATTGGGAGGAAGCGAGTGGAAGCGGGTCAAGAAAAAGGTGGAATCGTCCGTTCAAGATATCGCTGACGACTTGATCAAGCTTTATGCAGAGCGGGAAGCGAGCAAAGGATACGCGTTTTCTCCCGATCACGAAATGCAGCGCGAATTTGAAGCGGCTTTTCCTTATCAGGAAACTGAGGATCAGCTCAGATCGATTCACGAAATTAAAAAAGATATGGAAAGAGAACGCCCGATGGATCGGCTGCTTTGCGGCGATGTCGGCTACGGCAAGACGGAGGTGGCCATCAGAGCCGCTTTTAAAGCAGTCGCTGACGGCAAGCAGGTTGCCATCCTTGTGCCGACCACGATTTTAGCCCAGCAGCATTATGAAACGATATTGGAGCGTTTTCAAGATTATCCGGTCACAATCGGCCTGCTCAGCCGCTTCCGCACGCGGAAAGAATCGTCTGAAACGATCAAGGGCTTGAAAAACGGCACGGTCGATATCGTGATCGGAACCCACAGGCTTTTATCAAAGGATGTCGTGTACAAGGATCTCGGTTTGCTCATCATTGATGAGGAACAAAGGTTCGGTGTTACGCATAAAGAAAAAATCAAACGGATTAAAGCGAATGTCGACGTTTTGACTTTAACGGCGACACCGATACCGAGAACCCTTCATATGTCCATGCTCGGCGTCCGGGATTTGTCGGTCATCGAAACGCCTCCGGAAAACCGTTTTCCTGTTCAGACGTATGTTGTCGAATACAACGGCGCCTTGGTAAGGGAAGCGATCGAGCGCGAGCTTGCCAGGGGAGGACAGGTATACTTTCTGTACAACCGCGTCGAGGACATCGAAAGAAAAGCGGAGGAAATTTCGATGCTTGTCCCTGATGCAAAGGTGACGTATGCCCACGGCAAAATGACGGAAAATGAACTCGAATCCGTCATGCTCAACTTTTTGGAGGGAGAATCCGATGTTCTCGTCAGTACGACGATTATCGAGACAGGCGTCGATATTCCGAACGTCAATACGTTGATCGTGCATGACGCCGACAAAATGGGGCTTTCACAGCTTTATCAGCTAAGGGGACGCGTCGGACGCTCCAACCGGGTCGCATATGCTTACTTTACGTATCGAAAAGACAAAGTTCTGACCGAAGTGGCGGAAAAAAGGCTTCAGGCTATTAAAGAATTTACAGAACTTGGATCAGGTTTTAAAATCGCCATGCGCGACTTGACGATCCGCGGAGCCGGAAACCTGCTCGGTGCACAGCAGCACGGCTTCATTGATTCCGTCGGCTTTGATTTATACTCGCAAATGCTCAAGGAAGCGATCGAAGCGCGCAAGGGAGACACGGCGCAAATCGAACGCTTTGAGCCGGAAATCGATTTGGAGCTTGACGCCTATATTCCGCAATCGTATGTCACGGACGGCAAGCAGAAAATAGATATGTATAAACGCTTCAGAGCCATTGGAACGATTGAAGAAAAAGATGAGCTTCAAGATGAAATGATCGACCGCTTTGGCGAATATCCGAAGGAAGTTGAATATTTATTTGCCATCGCGGAAATGAAAGTATACGCCATAAAAGAGCGCGTCGAGCTGATCAAACAGGATAAAGACGCCGTCAGACTGACGATCGACGAGAAGGCGAGCGCCGAGATTGACGGACAAAAGCTGTTTGAGCTTGGCAGCAAATACGGCAGGCAGATCGGCCTCGGGATGGAAGGCAAAAAGCTGAAAATCTCGATACAAGTTAAAAACCGCAAGCCGGAAGAATGGCTCGAAACATTGCTGGATATTCTCAAAGGACTGGAAAACGTCAAGAAACAAACGATCGCTTCATCGTAAAAATTTGTTGTTTCTCACGTATATTACATTTGATGTGACGGATACTAAAATCAATCAAGAGTGGAGAGTGTTAGTAAATACACAGCTCTGTTTTATCCACCAGATATATCATCAAATGAAAGAGAGGCAGCACAGATGAAAGCAACTGGTATCGTACGTCGAATTGATGATTTGGGGCGGGTCGTCATTCCCAAAGAAATAAGAAGAACACTGCGCATTCGCGAAGGAGACCCTCTGGAGATTTTCGTCGACCGCGATGGCGAGGTTATTTTAAAAAAATATTCTCCTATCAGCGAACTTGGAGATTTTGCGAAGGAGTACGCAGACGCCCTTTATGACAGCATGGGCCATTCCGTCTTGATTTGCGACAGGGATGTGTTTATTGCTGTGTCAGGAAGCTCTAAAAAAGACTATTTAAATAAATCGATCAGCGATATGGTTGAAAAAGCAATGGATCAGCGCAACTCTGTCCTGGAAGGGGATGCGAAAACGATTCAGCTTATTGATGGGATTGACGAGGAAGTCGCTTCATATACAATTGGTCCGATCGTTGCGAACGGTGATCCGATCGGAGCCGTTGTCATTTTTTCAAAAGACCAGTCGATTGGTGAAGTGGAACATAAGGCAGTTGAAACTGCCGCAGGTTTTTTAGCGCGCCAAATGGAACAATAGGTCTCATTCCTTTTCCTTTGTCATTCCTGATAAAGCGGAATGCCGAAACAACCAACTGGAACAGCACACCTTCGGGCTGTTCTTTTTTTAATTAAAGGTGAATAATGCGGGATGTGGTATAATAAGCTCGTTTCGTTGTGTTTTTCTAAAGAGAAACACATTGAAAGGAGCTTGCAGATGAGCTTTTCAAACGTCCAAAGCAGACGGCTTTGGCAAGGCGCCTTTGTGTTATCATTGGCGGGAATTCTATCGAAAATATTGAGCGCTGTCTACAGAGTGCCATTTCAAAACATAGTGGGAGATGTCGGTTTTTATATTTTTCAGCAAGTGTATCCGATGATTGGGATTTCGGTAATGCTTGCGACATCAGGCTTTCCCGTTATTATCTCGAAGCTTTTGAATGATTTTGGAGCAGGAAGCCAAACAAAAATTCTTCGCGTATCCATGCTGTTTATATCCGTCGTCGGCATTAGCTTTTTTCTTCTCCTTTTTAACGGAGCGAAAGGAATTGCCGGTCTGATGGGCGATCCAGGCCTCGCCGAGGTTATTCGCGCCGTCTCGTATTCATATTTGCTGCTTCCGTTCGTCTCTTTATTCCGAGGATATTTTCAAGGAAACGAGCTCATGCTGCCGACGGCATTTTCTCAAATCGGGGAACAAATGTTCCGTGTTGCTGCGATTCTCTATTTTACATGGTGGCTGATCAAGAATGGCCATTCTTTATATGACGCCGGAGCCGGGGCTGCCTTTGGATCTCTGGTCGGAGGCCTTACGGCGTTTTTGATTTTGGCGGTGTTTTGGGTCAAGGGGGAAAGGAATCTGCCTGACGTACGGGCCGGTATCAGCACGACGGCCATTTTAAAACAGCTTTGCCTGTATACGGTCGCCATCTGTGTCACAAGTCTTATGATGATTCTCATCCAGCTTGTAGATGCGCTGAACTTATATTCCCTGCTTGCCGGTCAAGGCATCGGTGAGGTTGAGGCGAAGCACACAAAAGGCGTTTATGACAGGGGACAGCCGCTCCTGCAGCTCGGAACCGTTTTTGCGGCGAGCATTTCGACGGCTCTCGTCCCGTCCCTTACGAAAGCGAAGAAACAGCAGGAGATGACGGAAGTTCGGGAAAAAACGCGGTATTCCTTAAAAATGAGCCTGGTCATCGGAATCGGGGCAGCGGCAGGTCTCATTTGCATTTTGGAACCGGTGAACACCATGCTGTTTAAAAACAGCGAGGGAACGGCGTCGCTTCAAATCTTCAGCGTGTCGATCTTTTTTGCATCGCTTGCCATGACGATAACCGCCGTTTTGCAGGGTCTCGGAGATACCTTTTTTCCGGCTGCCTCCGTTTTATCAGGATTTTTCCTCAAGGCTGTTCTGAATGTGATGCTGATTCCCGCCTTCGGGATCTCCGGAGCAGCATCAGCGACTGTGATGTCGTTTGCAGCTGTTGCGGGACTCAACCTTTTCCGTCTGAACAGGAAGGGCCTGTTCAAGCTTTCGGATTATAGAATTGCCGGAATGGCCGTCTCCGCCTTGATCATGTCTGCCGTATTATTGATTTGGCTGTACGCGTTTGAAGCAGTGATCCCGCAAGAAAGCAGATGGGTATCGGCGGTTGAAAGCATGACTGCCGTTTTCATCGGCGGGGGAGCCTATTTGTTCAGCATCTTAAAATGTCGCGTGTTTACGGAGAAAGAACTTGAGCTTGTGCCTTTTGTAAGCAAGCTGTTGAGATAAAAAAAGAAAGGGGCGGCGAACATGGCAGGTAAAATAACCGTTATCGGCCTCGGGGCGGGCGACATGAACCAGTTAACCCTCGGCGTTTACAAACGTCTTACCCGGGCAGAGACGCTTTATGTCAGGACGAAAGACCATCCTTTAATAGAAGAGTTGAAAAACGAAATACCGAAGATTCATTTCTTTGATGATGTGTATGAAAAGCACGACCAATTTGAAGAGGTGTACGAGGAAATCGCTGAGGCGCTTTTTCGGGAGGCGCAGCACCAGGACGTGCTTTACGCCGTGCCGGGACATCCGTTTGTAGCCGAAAAAACCGTTCAGCTTTTGCTTGATAAACAACATCTTCATCAGGTTGAGGTAGCGGTGGAGGGGGGCCACAGTTTTCTTGATGCGACGTTCAACGCCCTGAAGATCGACCCGATCGAAGGATTCCAATTCGTTGACGCCGTCGGATTTTCGGCAGACGAAATCGAGCTTCGGCATCATTTGATCATTTGCCAGGTCTATGATCAAATGACGGCTTCGGAGGTGAAGCTTACATTGATGGAGAAGCTTCCCGACGATTATGAAGTCGTCATTGTAACGGCGGCCGGAAGCAGCATGGAAGAGATCCGAAGGGTGCCTCTTTATGAGCTGGATAGGAGTGTCGGCATCACCAATTTGACGAGCGTTTATGTTCCGCCCGTCAAAGACGAAGCTTTGCTGTATCAAGAATTTTCGGCTTTCCGCCGCGTTATCCGGGAATTGCGCGGGCCTGAGGGCTGTCCTTGGGACCGGAAACAAACTCACCAATCGCTGAAAAAATACTTAATAGAAGAATGCTATGAAGTGCTTGAAGCGATCGATGAAGATGATCCGGACCATCTCGCTGAAGAACTCGGAGATGTCCTGCTGCAAGTTCTTCTCCATGCGCAGATTGGAGAAGACGACGGCCTTTTTACCATCGACGATGTTATTTTCGGCATTACCGAAAAAATGATCAGAAGACATCCGCATGTCTTCGGAGATATCTCTGTACGCAATGAGGCTGACGTCATGGCGAACTGGGAAGAGATTAAAAAACAAGAAAAACAGGAAGTTGAAAAATCGATTCTTGACGGCATTCCGAAGCCGCTGCCGGCTCTCTCAAGAGCAAACCAGCTTCAGAAAAAGGCCGCTAAGGTCGGGTTTGACTGGTCTGACGTGAAAGATATGTGGAACAAAGTCAATGAAGAAATGAAAGAATTTTCTTTCGAAGTGTCCGAAGCCGAATCTCACAGCGAGAAAATGAAGGAAGAATTCGGCGACCTTTTATTTGCCCTCGTCAACATCGGCCGCTACTATAAAATTGAACCCGAAGAAGCGCTTGCGATGACCAACTCCAAGTTTTACAGACGGTTCACGTATATTGAACAATCGGCCAAGCGTTCCGATAAAGATCTTGAAAGCATGACGCTGGAGGAAATGGACGAACTTTGGAATAAAGCGAAAGACATGGAAAGGGGATGATAGCCATGAGGCTTGACAAATTTCTCAAAGTATCAAGACTGATTAAAAGGCGCACACTGGCAAAAGAAGTGGCTGATCAGGGCAGGATCACGATCAACGGCCACCAGGCGAAAGCGAGCACTGACGTAAAAGAAGGAGACGAGCTAGAGGTCCGCTTCGGCCAGAAACTTGTAACCGTTAAAGTAAATGAATTGAAGGATACGACGAAAAAGGAAGAAGCGGCAAATATGTACACCGTGCTGAAAGAGGAAAAACTCGGAGGAGAATAGGCTTGTTCTAAAAAAATCCCCTCTCTCATACAATGCAGTAACGAATCTAAGTATGAGGATATGGGGGATGAATCGATGAGTTTATATTACGATCAGCACAACCCTTCCGGCGGGTCATCTGTTCCTGAACATAACGTGATGATGAAAGGCCGCAAGCTGTTAGATATTTCCGGTGTCAAACAGGTCGAGAGTTTTGACAATGAGGAGTTTTTGCTTGATACCGTCATGGGGATGCTTGCGGTCAGAGGCGAAAACTTACAGATGAAGAATCTGGATGTAGAAAAAGGCGTTGTTTCCATTAAAGGAAGAGTGCTTGATCTCGTCTATTTGGATGAGCAGCAAGGGGAGAAAGCTAAAGGATTTTTTAGCAAGTTGTTTAAATGACGCTGACCACACAGTTCTACACGATGCTGGCCATGGCCGGAATGGGGACATGGCTGGGCGCTTCCCTTGATACTTACACTCGTTTTGTGGTTCGCCCGAAAACGGCAAGGTGGCTCTTGTTCATTCACGACCTGCTGTTTTGGATGGTACAAGGTCTCCTGTTTTTCTACGTTCTCCTTAGCGTGAATGAAGGCGAATTCCGCACCTATATTTTTTTAGCCGTCCTTTTAGGTTTTGCCGCATATCAAAGCCTTTTTAAGCGAGTCTACATCAAAATCCTGGAATGGACGATCGCGTTCTTCGTCTTCATCTACAGAATGCTCACAAAAATGATGCAGATGATGCTGTTCCGTCCCGTAGTGTGGACGATTCATGCCATTTTTGCGATTGTTCTGTTAACGTTGAAATATATCTATGTTCTTTTTCGATTTTTTGCGGTATGTTTATATAAGATTATAAAAATTGCCGGTTACCCGCTCTATTTTATTATCCGCCAATGCTTCAGGCTCCTTCCTGTCCGCATTAGGCAGGCATTGAAGCGCTTTTTTCAAAAGGGAGCAGGAATTTTCAAAAAAGGAAAGAAACTATTCATAACAATCAAAACGAAATTTTCGAAAAAGTGAAGGGAGGCCGTCTGATATTGAACGATTTTAAGAAACGCAATATATCTCAGATACAGAATGAGTATAAAGAACAAATGGAACGGAAACAGCAGTATTTAAAAAGAAAAAGACGCGGTCTATACAGACGGTTGACGGTGTTTGGAGCTGTCGTGCTGCTGGCGGCGATCGTGTTTGCCGGGTCGCTATGGTCGCAGGCGTCCGATATCAATGCAAAGGAAGCGAAAAAAGCGCAGCTTTTGAAAGAATTGGATAAGCTGGAAGCAAAAAAATCCGATCTGAAGGATGAGATTGTCAAGCTGAAGGACGAGGACTACGTCGCTGAGCTTGCCAGAAAGGATTACTACCTGTCAAAGAACGGCGAGATCATCTTCAAGTTTGACGAGAAGAGCAAGTAGCCTTGTTGACACTTAATTTTTTCTTTATGTATAATTAAACAAATGATCTTTTTTAAGTCTAAGGAGGAGCACTTTTTTTATGTCGATTGAAGTTGGCAGCAAGTTGCAAGGGAAAGTAACAGGTATTACAAATTTTGGAGCGTTTGTTGAATTGCCTGGAGGATCAACAGGTCTTGTTCATATTAGTGAAGTCGCCGATAATTACGTGAAGGACATTAATGATCATCTGAAGGTCGGAGATCAAGTAGAAGTGAAAGTCATCAACGTAGAAAAAGATGGAAAGATCGGCTTGTCCATCAAAAAGGCTGTAGACCGTCCTCAATCAAGACCTAGAAATGATTTCCGCTCTAAAGAAACGTTTGAACAGAAAATGAATAAGTTCTTGAAAGATAGTGAAGATCGCTTATCGTCTCTAAAACGCAACACGGAATCAAAACGTGGAGGGCGCGGAGCAAGAAGAGGTTAACTTGCTGCTTTCTATATAAACGAAAGGCATTCGTCTTATCCCAACGGATGCCTTTTTATTTTTTGGAAAAAATTTTATTCAATTTTCTATTGACGGAGCGAATAAACCTTTGTATTATAGAACTTGTGCGTTAAAAGAACAAATTGAATACATGGCGGTGTAGCTCAGCTGGCTAGAGCGTACGGTTCATACCCGTGAGGTCGGGGGTTCGATCCCCTCCGCCGCTACTTTTATGAAGGCCCGTTGGTCAAGTGGTTAAGACACCGCCCTTTCACGGCGGTAACACGGGTTCGAATCCCGTACGGGTCATCGCGAAAACCGGTTTCACATGGAAACCGGTTTTTTTGTTGCTTAAAAGATAGCTGAATCTGCAAAATAGCAAGAATGAACTCGACTTACCAAGAGAGATTGAAGCTTTCTACAGAAACCGTCGAAGAGTTCTTTCGAATCGTTACCTTCTTTTGACAAAATCCTATTTCATCTTTCGTTATAATGGCAAGCAATGAATAATCCAGTGGGAGATGAGAGCATGGAAAAAGCGGAAAGAAGAGTTAACAGCCCGATGGCGGGGCCTCTTGTTCAAAAAATGTATGCATGGTTCGGCAAAATGACAAAGCTCATGATGCAGCACTTGTATTCGCTCTTTTTTTATAAAGGGCTGATTTATATGGTCATCGGTTTTTTATTGGGACGAGCCTTCATTTTGTCAGAGGTGATTCCCTTTGCTCTTCCATTTTTCGGAGCAATGCTTTTGATCAAAAAGGACAAGTCCCTCATGGCATGTCTGGCGCTGCTGGCGGGCGCATTAAGCATATCCCCGCAGCATTCCCTGTTCGTTCTCGCGGCGCTTGTATCATTTGCGGTATGCTCAAAAATGACCTCTCTTATTATAAAAGACCGTGTCAGGACATTGCCTGTCGTCGTTTTTTTGGCGATGGCGCTGACAAGGTGCGGCTTTGTTTACGCTCAATACGGAACGGTCTCAGGCTATCATTACATTATGGCGTTTGTCGAAGCCGGATTATCGTTTATTTTAACGCTGATTTTTTTGCAAAGCCTGCCGATCGTTACATCTAAACGGGCGAAGCATTCATTGAAAATCGAAGAGATCATTTGCTTTATGATTTTAATTGCATCTGTTCTCACCGGGCTTACGGGGGTTTCGTTTCAAGGCATGCAGGCTGAACTGATATTGGCCCGCTATGTCGTGCTAACTTTCTCGTTTATCGGCGGAGCCAGCATCGGCTGTACAGTAGGGGTTGTGACCGGGCTGATTCTCAGCCTCTCGAATATCGGAAACCTATACCAGATGAGCCTGCTCGCTTTTTCCGGACTGCTCGGCGGCCTGCTGAAAGAGGGGAAAAAAGCGGGAGCGGCGGTCGGCCTGCTGATCGGCTCTTTGCTGATTTCCCTTTACGGCGGGGGCTCGGCCGAGCTTGTACCGACGCTGTATGAATCGCTGATCGCGATCGGGCTGTTTCTGCTAACACCCCAGTCGATTACAAAAAAAGTGGCCAAGCATATTCCGGGAACGACGGAGCATGCGCAGGAGCAGCAGCAATACGCGAGAAAAATCCGCGATGTCACGGCTCAAAAAGTTGATCAGTTTTCAAGCGTATTTCATGCTTTATCTGACAGTTTTTCTACCTTTTACCATACCGTTTCAGAGGATGAAGTGAAAGAGAAGGAAATCGATTTGTTTTTAAGCGCCGTGACGGAACATTCCTGTCAATCATGCTATAAGAAAAATAAATGCTGGGTGCAGAACTTTGATAAAACATATGATTTAATGAAGCGGGTTATGCAAGAAACGGAAGAAAAGCAATATTATAAAAACCGCAAGCTGAAAAAAGAATTTCACCAGCACTGTTCAAAATCAAAACAGGTTGAAGCGTTGATAGAGGACGAGCTGACTCATTTTAGAGCCAATCAGGCTTTAAAACAAAAGGTTGATGACAGCAGGCGGCTTGTTGCCGAGCAGCTTCTCGGCGTTTCTCAGGTGATGGCCGACTTTTCTCGGGAAATAAAAAGGGAAAGGGAACAGCATTTCATCCAGGAAGAACAAATCAGGGAAGCGCTCCAGCATTTCGGCGTTGAAATTCAGCAAGTTGAAATTTACTGCCTTGATCAAGGAAACATTGACATCGAAATGAGCATTCCGTTTTGCAACGGGCACGGGGAATGCGAAAAAATCATTGCGCCGATGCTTTCCGATATTCTTGAAGAGCAAATTATCGTCAAGGCAGAACAATGTGCCGGCCATCCAAACGGATACTGCCATGTCGCCTTCGGCTCAGCGAAATCGTACCGCGTGACAACGGGTGCAGCCCATGCGGCAAAAGGCGGCGGCCTTGTCTCCGGCGACAGCTACAATATGATGGAACTCGGAGCCGGCAAGTATGCCGCGGCCATCAGCGACGGCATGGGAAACGGCGCAAGAGCGCACTTTGAAAGCAATGAGACGATTAAGCTTCTGGAGAAAATCCTTCAGTCGGGCATTGACGAAAAAGTCGCGATTAAGACGATAAACAGCATCCTGTCGTTAAGAACGACCGACGAAATTTACTCGACGCTGGATTTATCGATCATCGACCTCCAGGATGCAAGCTGCAAGTTTTTAAAAATCGGTTCAACGCCGAGCTTTATTAAGAGAGCGGATCAAATCATCAAAGTCCAGGCGAGCAATTTGCCGATCGGCATTATTTCCGAGTTTGACGTTGACGTCGTCAGCGAACAGCTAAAAGCCGGTGACATTTTGATCATGATGAGCGACGGCATTTTTGAAGGACCGAGGCATGTGGAAAACCACGATCTCTGGATGAAAAGGAAGTTGAAGTCGCTCAAAACCGAAGACCCTCAGGAAATCGCAGATTTAATCATGGAAGAGGTGATCCGGACGAGATCGGGGCTCATCGAGGACGATATGACGGTGATCGTCATCAGAATAGACCATAATACGCCGAAGTGGGCTTCAATTCCTGCACCTGCTTTTTTTCAAAAGAACCAAGAGATTTCTTAGCATTCGTATAAATCAGATTTCTTCTGGCGATGATGGAATTAAATAGATATCTTTGTCCAGGAGGAATCGCAATGAAAAAGGGGCACTTAAATCAAATCCTGCTGATTACCGACGGCTGTTCAAACCGCGGTGAAGATCCGCAGGCCATGGCAGCCTTTGCAAAAGAGCAGGGAATAACCGTGAATGTCATCGGAATTATGGAAGAGAATACAATGGATCAAGAAGCAATGAAGGAAGTCGAAGGCATCGCACTCGCCGGAGGCGGCGTTCATCAGGTGGTGTATGCGTCACAGCTGTCACAGACGGTGCAGATGGTCACGAAAAAAGCAATGACCCAAACACTCCAAGGCGTTGTGAACAATGAGCTCAAACAGATTCTCGGAAAACATGCAGAAATGGATGAACTGCCTCCGGATAAACGCGGCGAGGTTATGGAGGTCGTTGATGAACTTGGAGAAACCGTTCATTTACACGTCCTTGTGCTTGTCGACACGAGCGCCAGCATGAACCCGAAGCTGCCGACGGTCAAAGAGGCTTTAATCGATCTGTCCATCAGTCTGAATTCCCGGATCGGCGAAAACGAATTTGCGATGTTTATATTTCCCGGGAAAAAACAAGAGGTCGAACTCGTGCTTGATTGGACGCCAAAGTTTGAATCCCTTTCCTCAATATTTTCGAAGCTTGCCGCCGGGGGCATTACGCCGACAGGGCCGGCAATCCGGGAAGCGATTCAGCATTTTAAAAAAATCGGCTCGAGAAGGAGCATGTTAGAAGATGATGAAAGACGCTTCAACGAGTTTGGCGGGTAATCTAAAGCCGGGTTCAACCATTGTTGGAAAGTGGAACAATCATTCCTATAAGATCATCAGACAGCTTGGAAAAGGGGCTAATGGCGTTGTTTATCTGGCCGATTCCAAAGGAGGCCGCGTGGCGTTGAAAGTAAGCGAAGACAGCCTATCGATTACCTCGGAAGTGAATGTTCTCAAATCTTTCTCAAAGGCCCAGGCAAGAGCAATGGGGCCTTCTTTTTTTGACGTGGACGATATGCATGTATCCGGCACCGGCAAAAAACTTTCATTTTATGTCATGGAATATATAGAGGGTCCGCTTCTTTTGCGTTATATCGCCGAAAAAGGGGAAGAGTGGATTCCTGTATTGATCAGCCAGCTTCTGTCCAATTTATCCATCATCCATCGCGAAGGGTGGGTATTTGGAGATTTAAAACCTGAAAATCTGATCGTAACGGGGTCCCCCGCAAGAATCCGCTGCATCGATGTCGGGGGAACGACAAAGAAAGGCCGGGCAATAAAGGAATACACCGAGTTTTTTGACAGGGGGTATTGGGCGTGCGGGACACGTAAGGCCGAACCTTCGTATGATTTGTTTTCCGTTGCGATGATCATGATAAATTGCGCGGTGAAAAAAGAATTCAAAAAAACCGGAAATCCGATGGGCCAGCTTCTTTCAGTCATCGACAGCCATCCGTTTTTAAAAGCATACAAAACGGTTCTGGTATCGGCTTTTAAAGGAGCATACAAAACGGCTGATGACATGAAGAAGGGCCTGCTTGAGGCCGGCCGCCCCGACGGCAGCGAAAGCCGGCGTTCATCAAGAACCGGATATGCTTCTTCTGTGTCGGCTCCGCCGAATGGCGCGGCACAAAGGAGACCGGCCGTGTCGCGTCAGCAGATGAGAAGCGGCCGTAAACTGAAAAGGAAGAGCCGGAAATCCGGGGGCATCTTTGAAACATTGCTGATTGTCGTCAGCGTCCTCGCTCTCTATTTTGCGTATATCGTCCTCTTTTTTATGTGAGCAGATGATCCGGCGATAGCTCTTCTTTGCAGGGAATGATTGAAAGTGTTAGGATATTTATATCTTTTGAAATACAGCCTGCTTTTAGTGGGAGGACATCGTGAAAAGTATTGAAGAGTTTATGAAAAAAAACGATCTGTCTTTTGACGAAGCGACGATCATTGCCGGGGTCTCCGGAGGACCTGATTCGATGGCTCTGCTTCATGCGTTGAAATATACGATTCCTGCTTCAGCGACACTGATTGCCGCACACGTCGATCATATGTTCAGAGGCGCTGAGTCTGAACAGGACATGCGGTTTGTACAGGGATTTTGCGAAGCAGAGGGCATTCTTTGCGAGGCGCTGCAGATTAACGTTCAAAAGTATGCAGCCGAAAAAAATCTCAACAAACAGGCGGCGGCAAGGGAAGTGCGCTTTCGCTTCTTTAAAGACCTGATGGAAAAGCATCGTGCGGAATATTTGGCCCTCGCTCATCATGGAGATGATCAAATCGAGACGATGCTGATGAAGTTGGCGAAGGGAACCGTCGGTTTAGGACTAGCCGGCATCCGGCCAAAGCGGCGATTTGGAGAGGGGTGGCTGATCAGGCCGTTTCTCGGTCTTTCCAAGAAAGACATTTTGGATTACTGCAAGGCGAATCATGTACCGTTTAGAACAGATCCGAGCAATGATAAAGATGATTATACGCGGAACAGGTTCCGGCATCATGTTCTCCCTTTCTTGAAGGCGGAGTCGGAAGATGTCCATAAGCGTTTTCAAACAGTCGGCGATTCATTGGCTGAAGATGAAATATACTTACAGGCATTAACGAAAGATAAAATGAATACAGTAATCACAGACAAGTCAAGTTCCAGCGTCACGATCAGCGCTGAGCGGCTTCTTGAACTGCCTTTGCCTTTACAAAGAAGAGGAGTTCAACTAATATTAAACTATCTTTATGAAAACGTTCCATCTGCGTTTTCAGCCCATCATATTAAAGTCTTTCTGGATTGGATTTCAAAAAAAGATCCGTCCGGTTCGCTTGATTTTCCAAATGGGTTAAAAGTGGTCAAATCTTATCATACATGTTTGTTTACATTTCACCCGTTGCAATGTGAAAATATTTCCTATCATTATGAAATAAATGGAGCAGACGAAGAAGACCTGATGCTTCCGGGCGGCTCCTCCCTTCATGTGTCAAGACAAGGCAAAGACCTTGCGTTGAGAGGAAATGATGTTTTCGCAACAAGTCCCAGGCAGGTTCATTTCCCCCTTTATGTGCGGACAAGGCAAAAAGGGGACAGAATCAAACTTAAAGGGATGAACGGCTCAAAAAAGGTAAAAGATATATTTATTGATGAAAAAGTGCCTCTTGCGAAAAGAGACAGCTGGCCCATTGTGACAGACGCGGAAGGAAGGATTATCTGGATACCGGGTCTGAAAAAAACCGATTTTGAGGAACTTGATGTTACAAACAATGATCGCATTGTATTACAATATAGACAGCATGAAAAGTGTAGGGGGCTAGCAAAGAATGAAACACGATATTGAGAATATTTTGATCTCCGAGGATGAGATCCAGCAGAAAGTCAAGGAGCTCGGCGCGTCCTTAACGGAAGAGTATAGCGGCAAGTTCCCGCTGGCCATCGGTGTATTGAAGGGGGCCATGCCATTTATGGCTGACCTTATCAAGCATATTGATACTTATTTGGAAATGGATTTCATGGATGTATCAAGCTACGGCAATTCCACGGTATCTTCCGGAGAGGTTAAAATCATTAAGGATTTGGATACGTCTGTAGAGGGCCGTGACATCTTGATTATTGAAGACATCATCGACAGTGGGCTGACTTTGAGTTATCTTGTAGAGCTCTTCCGATACCGCAAGGCGAAGTCGATTAAGATTGTTACCCTTCTTGATAAACCGAGCGGGCGCAAGGCGGATATCAAAGCGGACTACGTCGGTTTTGAGGTTCCGGATGCTTTCGTTGTAGGATACGGTCTTGACTATGCGGAACGATACCGCAATTTGCCGTACATCGGAGTGCTAAAACCGGCGGTTTATGAAAGCTGATTGGGTAAGGGATATCTGTTGTATTGGAACGATTTTCTATGATACTATTGAACATAGTTGTGCTTACTGTGGGAGGAGGTAAGGAATGAATCGGGTCTTCCGTAATACCATTTTTTATTTACTTATTTTATTAGTTGTGATCGGAGTTGTGAGCTACTTCCAAACCGCAAATCCGAAAACCGAAAATATGACGTACAGTGACTTTGTTTCAAACCTTGAAAACGGGAAGGTTACTAATGTTTCCATGCAGCCTGTGAGAGGTGTGTATGAGGTCAGAGGGCAGCTGAAAAATTATGCCAAAGACCAGTATTTCCTGACCCATGTACCTGAAGGAAGCGGGGCAGACCAGATTGTTGCCGACGCTAAGAAAATGAAGGTGCTAGTTGAACCTGCTCAGGAAACGAGCGGATGGGTGACCTTCTTTACCACCATAATCCCTTTTGTTATTATCTTCATTCTTTTCTTCTTCCTGCTTAATCAGGCTCAAGGCGGCGGTAGCCGTGTCATGAACTTTGGTAAAAGCAAGGCGAAGCTCTATACCGAAGAAAAGAAACGCGTCAAATTTAAAGATGTGGCAGGAGCGGATGAGGAGAAGCAAGAGCTGGTAGAAGTCGTTGACTTCCTGAAAGATCCGCGCAAATTCGTTGAGCTCGGAGCGAGAATTCCGAAAGGCGTGCTTTTAGTCGGACCTCCGGGAACCGGTAAAACATTGTTGGCGAAAGCTTGTGCGGGTGAAGCGGGCGTGCCTTTCTTCAGCATAAGCGGATCAGACTTCGTTGAAATGTTCGTCGGGGTCGGTGCATCCCGTGTGCGCGACTTGTTTGAAAATGCAAAGAAAAATGCGCCTTGTCTGATTTTCATCGATGAAATTGATGCCGTCGGACGCCAGCGGGGAGCCGGCCTTGGCGGCGGTCACGATGAACGTGAACAAACGCTGAACCAGCTGCTTGTTGAAATGGACGGATTCAGCGCCAATGAAGGGATCATTATTATCGCTGCGACAAACCGCGCCGATATCCTAGACCCTGCATTGCTGCGCCCGGGACGCTTTGACCGTCAAATCACGGTTGACCGTCCGGATGTTAAAGGACGTGAAGCTGTCCTGAAAGTACACGCGAGAAATAAACCGCTTGATGAATCGGTAAACTTAAAAGCGATTGCGATGAGAACGCCTGGATTCTCAGGCGCGGACCTTGAGAACCTTCTCAATGAAGCTGCTCTTGTAGCGGCCCGTCATGACAAAAAGAAAATCGACATGACTGACATTGATGAGGCGACAGACCGTGTCATTGCAGGTCCTGCCAAGAAAAGCAGGGTTATTTCCAAAAAAGAACGCAATATCGTGGCATATCACGAAGCGGGTCACACCGTCATCGGCCTGGTGCTGGACGAAGCCGATATGGTGCACAAAGTAACGATCGTTCCCCGCGGCCAAGCGGGCGGTTATGCCGTCATGCTGCCTAGGGAAGACCGTTATTTCCAAACGAAGCCGGAGCTTCTTGATAAAATCGTCGGCCTGCTTGGAGGACGCGTATCTGAAGAGATTATCTTCGGTGAAGTCAGCACGGGAGCCCATAACGACTTCCAGCGCGCTACGAACATTGCAAGACGGATGGTAACGGAATTCGGTATGTCCGAAAAACTTGGTCCGCTTCAGTTTGGACAGTCGCAAGGCGGCCAGGTATTCTTAGGCCGCGACTTCAACAATGACCAAAACTACAGCGATGCGATCGCGTACGAAATCGATAAGGAAATTCAGCGTATCATTAAAGAATGTTATGAACGCGCGAAAGAGATCCTGACCGAGAAACGCGAAAAACTTGAATTGATCGCCCAAACATTGCTGGAAGTTGAAACGCTCGATGCTGAGCAAATCAAGCATCTGTACGAAAACGGAAGACTTCCTGACAGCGATGTTTCAGCTGATCATGAGAAAACAGATGATGTGAAAGTGAACATCAACAAACGAGAAGATCAAGAGAAAAAAGAGGATGAAAAAGAGTAACCGGCTCGCTTTCCATTCTTGAAAGAAAAACTGCCAAACATTGCTTTTGGCAGTTTTTTTGTTTTTCGTTCGGACATCGGTTTCCCCGGACAGTTTTGATTCGTTTACAAAAAGAATCGGCATCGTGTATTGTATGATGGTAGAATGTTTTATGTCCAAGTAAGAGAAACTAGTCAAAAGTGGTGATAAGATGTTACTTGTTATAGATGTGGGAAATACGAACACCGTTCTCGGTGTATATCATAACGGAGAGCTCGAATATCACTGGCGCATCGAAACGAGCCGCCATAAAACAGAGGATGAATTCGGCATGCTCATTCGTTCTTTATTTGATTATGTGGGATTGATGTTTGACCAAATTGAAGGAATCATCATCTCTTCCGTTGTCCCGCCGATCATGTTCGCGCTCGAAAGAATGTGCACCAAATATTTTCACATCGAACCGCAAATTGTCGGTCCCGGAATGAAAACGGGATTAAATATCAAATACGATAATCCGAAAGAGGTCGGGGCAGACCGCATCGTAAATGCTGTCGCGGCCATACATCTCTACGGAAGCCCGCTGATCGTGGTTGATTTTGGAACGGCGACAACGTACTGTTATATTAATGAGCATAAGGAATATATGGGCGGAGCGATCGCACCCGGTATCACGATATCGACCGAAGCCCTTTATTCGAGAGCTGCCAAGCTTCCGAGAATTGAAATTGCCCGGCCGGATAACATCATCGGCAAAAGTACGGTCAGCGCGATGCAATCCGGCATTCTTTACGGCTATGTCGGACAGGTCGAGGGCATTGTCAAACGGATGAAATGGCAATCGCGGCAAAATCCGAAAGTAATTGCGACAGGCGGTCTTGCATCATTGATTGCTGATGAATCCGACTGCATCGATGTCGTAGATCCCTTCCTTACGTTAAAGGGGCTGGAACTGATTTACGAACGGAATCGCGTGGAAAGTGTTTAGGAGGATGACGATGGATTATTTAGTAAAAGCCATAGCATATGACGGCAAAGTCCGCGCATATGCAGCGAGAACGACAGAAACGATACATGAAGCGCAAAGGCGCCACAATACATGGCCTACTGCCTCTGCCGCTTTAGGCAGAACGATGACAGCGGCCGTGATGCTCGGTGCGATGCTGAAAGGCGAAGACAAGCTTACGGTTAAAATCGAAGGGGGCGGGCCGATCGGGGCCATTGTCGCCGACGGGAACGCAAAAGGTGAAGTAAGGGGATATGTCTCAAATCCGCACGTTCATTTCGATTTGAATGAACAAGGGAAGCTTGACGTCAGAAGAGCGGTCGGAACTTCCGGGACATTAAGCGTTGTGAAAGATCTCGGGATGCGAGAGCTGTTTACGGGTCAGGTTGAGATCGTTTCCGGAGAGCTCGGCGAGGATTTTACGTATTATCTCGTTTCGTCCGAGCAAGTTCTGTCATCCGTAGGTGTCGGCGTTCTCGTCAATCCAGACAATACGATTTTGGCGGCCGGCGGGTTTATCATTCAGCTGCTACCGGGCACTGATGATGCAACCATTACAAAGCTTGAAACCAATTTATCTAAAGTGGAGCCGATATCTAAGCTGATTCAAAAGGGCCTTACACCTGAAGCGGTGCTTAGCGCCGTCTTGGGAGAGGAGCCGGAAGTGCTTGAGACTGTTCCCGTCCGCTTTGCGTGCAATTGTTCAAAAGAGCGCTTTGCAAGAGGGATTATCGGACTTGGCAAACAGGAGATTCAGGCGATGATCGATGAAGACGGCAAGGCCGAAGCGCAATGCCATTTCTGCAATGAAACGTATTTGTTTACAAAGGAAGAGCTTGAAGCGCTTCTGAATGAGATATAATACCCGCTACCCGTTAGCGGGTCTTTTACAATCAGGAAAGGGGAGAAACAAATTTGAAATCAAGACTGGTGCCGATCGTATTGGGCGCACTTTTCGTCAATTGCATTGTCATCGCATACGTCCTAACAAAATCGATGACCGCTTCTTCTTCAAGTGCTCAGGAGGTTATTGCCAACATTGGCAATAACGAAATTACGAGGGAAGAATGGCTGAGTAAAATGGAAGAGCGGTACGGTAAATCAACATTGGAGGATATGATTAATGACCGGGTCGTCGACCAGCTCGCTGAAAAAAACAAAATCAGCGTCTCTAAAGACGAAATCGACAGGGAATTTCTTCTGATCAAAGCCGTATACAATTCTTTTTACGAGGATGAAGGCACGACGGAAAAAGAGTGGAGAGAGCAAATCAGGCATAATATCCTTCTTGAAGAACTGCTGACGAAAGATGTCGTCATTTCTGATAGCGAATTAAAATCGTTTTACCAAAAAAACAAGGACTTATACACATTCGATGATTCCTACCGGCTGAAGCACATCGTTGTAAAAGATAAAAGCGAAGCAGAGCGGGTCTTAAAAGAGTTGAAGGACGGTTCAAGCTTTGAAGCAGCCGCCGCGGAACATTCGACAGACCGGTATACGGCTCCATACGGAGGAGACCTTGGATTCGTCAACGAGCAGCGGGATAATGTCCCTTCAGAATACATAGAGACGGCCAAACGTCTAAAAGACGATCAATGGACGACAGAGCCGCTTAAAGTCAGCCAAGGCTATGCGATCGTCCTCCGAAAGGAAAAGCTTGACGGGCGGGCATTTACATACGATCAAGTGAAAAAACAAATCCGAAGGCAGATTGCCATGGATCAATTGGGTGATAAAGCATCGGTCAAAACGCTTTGGAAAGATGCGGATGTTTCATGGTTCTATGACCGAAAAAAATAAACATTGACAAAATATTTTGATATTGATAAATTATTTATAATCCCAATAAAAATACTCGGAAATTGAGGTGTTCATAATTGGTTCGCGTTGCAAACTCTGTTTATGACTTAATTGGAAATACACCGATCGTAAAATTAAATCGACTAGCCGGCGAAGACAGCGCCGATGTATATGTAAAACTGGAGTATATGAATCCGGGAAGCAGTGTAAAAGACCGGATTGCGCTTGCGATGATCGAAGACGCTGAAGAAAAAGGCCTTTTGAAAGAGGGAGACACCCTCATTGAGCCGACAAGCGGAAATACGGGAATCGGCCTGGCGATGGTTGCTGCCGCAAAAGGCATTAAAGCGATTCTCGTCATGCCTGATACGATGAGTTCTGAACGCCGCAACCTTCTTCGCGCTTACGGTGCTGAGCTCGTGCTGACGCCGGGTGCGGAAGGTATGAAAGGGGCCATTAAAAAGGCGGAAGAGCTTGCAAAAGAGCACGGCTATTTCATGCCGCAGCAATTCAACAACCCTGCGAATGCTGAGATTCATCGCCGTACGACAGGCCGGGAAATCGCGGAGCAATTCGGCGATGAAGGTCTTGATGCGTTCATCGCAGGTATCGGAACTGGCGGAACGATCACAGGTGCAGGAGAAGTGCTGAAAGAAAAATACCCATCCATCAAAATATACGCGGTTGAGCCGACAGACTCGCCGGTTCTTTCCGGAGGAAAACCGGGCCCGCATAAAATACAGGGAATCGGAGCAGGATTCGTTCCTGAGATTTTGAATACCGATGTTTATGATGAAATCATCACGGTTAAAAATGAAGAAGCCTTCGAATATGCCCGCAAAGCAGCGAAAGAAGAAGGAGTGCTCGGCGGAATCTCTTCAGGTGCTGCAATTTTTGCCGCGCTTCAGGTCGCCAAAAAGCTTGGCAAAGGCAAAAAAGTGCTCGCGGTGCTCCCGAGCAACGGAGAAAGATACTTGAGCACGCCGCTTTATCAATTTGAATAAATACGTACGGAAACCTGTAGGCCGTCGACATTGTCGGCGGTTTTTTGTGTTTTCGCGTTTTTTTACGGATTGGAAACGAAATTCTCTTTTCCTAGAAAAAAGATATGCTTTACAATAAGGACAGTAGAATAACGGCAGAGGAATGATACGATGAGACAACGAAGGCCCGTAGCTAGAACGTTTTCCTTTTCCAATGAACGTTTCTTACAGCGGTATGAGCACCTTTCCAAAGGGAAAGAACATCATGTTCTTCTGGAAAGCGCCAGAGGCGGCGAATACAGCATTGCCGGTCTTGATCCCGTGGCCATAGCGAAAGGAAAAGATGGCATCACAACGATTCATTATAAAGGGGAGACCATATTCAAAGAGGGAGATCCGTTTTTGCAGTTCACAAGGTGGTTTCAAACGCTGAAAACGGAGACGGTTGCAAATTTTCCGGATTTTCAGGGAGGGGCTGTCGGCTTTTTAAGCTATGATTATGCCCGGTATATCGAAAAATTTAAGCTCCTGTCAATCGATGACCTGCAAACGCCTGATTTATTTTTTCTCGTGTTCGACGATTTGGCCGTTTATGATCATGCAAAGGAGCAGCTTTGGCTGATCACCCACACCGAAGGGGACGAGCTCTCCCTAGCTCATGAGAAGCTGGATCTGCTAGAAAAGATGTGGAAATTAGAGGACGGTGAAGCGGTAAAACGTGAAGAGCCCGCTGAAAACAGGGGCGCATCATTTGCTTCATCGTTTACCGAAGCCGGTTTTTCACAAGCCGTGGAGAAAATAAAGCAGTACATTGCAAGCGGAGACGTCTTTCAGGTTAACCTCTCTTTGCGGCAGTCAGAAAAGCTGTCGGCACCGCCATTTGACGTCTATAAAATGTTAAGGGAAGTGAATCCGTCACCTTACATGGCCTATTTGGAGACGCCCGACTTTCAAGTGATTTGCGGATCGCCCGAACTGCTCATTAAAAAGAAAGGGAAGCTTCTTGAAACAAGGCCGATCGCAGGGACGAGATCCCGGGGAAGAGATGAGGCAGAGGATGAATCGCTTGCAAACGAACTGATCATGAATGAGAAAGAACGCGCGGAACATGTCATGCTTGTTGATCTGGAGCGAAATGACCTTGGAAGGGTATCAAAATACGGTTCGGTTCGCGTCAATGAATTTATGGTGATTGAAAAGTACTCCCATGTGATGCACATTGTGTCAAACGTGTGCGGGGAAATAAGAGATGAGTGCGACGCCGTAGACGTAATCCATGCCGTATTCCCGGGAGGAACGATTACCGGGGCGCCGAAAGTCAGAACGATGGAAATTATTGAGGAGCTTGAGCCGACGCGGCGAGGGCTTTATACTGGTTCTATAGGATGGTTCGGATATAATCAAGATATGCACTTTAATATCGTCATCCGGACGATCTATGTTAAAGCAGGCCATGCGTTCATGCAGTCGGGGGCGGGAATCGTCATCGATTCAAACCCTAAGCATGAATACAAGGAATCGTTCAAAAAGGCCATAGCGATGAAAAAGGCGATAGAGCTGAGTGAAGAAGAGAAAAAAGAGCATAGGAGAGTTGAGAAATGATTTTAATGATCGACAATTATGATTCGTTTACGTACAATTTGGTTCAGTATTTAGGAGAGCTTGGCGAAGAGCTCGTCGTGAAGCGGAATGATGAGGTCACGATCGCAGATATCGAAGACATGTCCCCTGACTTTCTGATGATTTCACCTGGACCGTGCAGTCCGGATGAAGCAGGGATCAGCCTTGAAGCAATTCGGGCTTTTGCTGGGAGGATTCCGATTTTCGGCGTCTGTCTCGGACATCAGTCGATCGCTCAGGTCTTCGGCGGCGATGTGGTCAGGGCGGAACGTTTGATGCACGGGAAAACATCCGAGATTTTACACGACGGGTTAACGATCTTTAAAAATCTTGAAAACCCGCTGACCGCCACCCGATATCATTCACTGATCGTAAAGCCGGAAACGCTGCCTGAATGCTTTGTCACATCAGCATGGACGGTAGAAGGAGAAATCATGGCGATCAGGCATAAGGAATTGCCGGTTGAAGGCGTCCAATTCCATCCGGAGTCCATCATGACCTCCTTCGGAAAAGACATGCTGAAAAACTTTATTAAGACATACCGAAAGAAAGTGAATGCATGATCATTTACCTGAACGGTCAATACGTGGAAGAGGGGGAAGCGAGGCTTTCTCCGTTTGACCACGGTTTTCTATATGGAATCGGTGTTTTTGAAACATTTCGCCTTTATGAAGGGAAGCCATTCCTCTTGGAACGGCATATGGAACGGCTTGAAAAATCAGTAAGTGATCTGAAAATTGAAGTTTCGCTTAACAAGGATGATGTAACGGACGTGCTGAACAGGCTTCTGGAGCTGAATCAGCCGCCAAACGGAGATGCGAGGGTCCGCTTGAATGTATCTGCGGGCCCCTCTCCGTCAGGGCTTTCTGCCGATTCGTACAAACAGCCCTGCGTCATGGTGATCATGAATGCCTTTGACCCTTCAGCTGTACCGGCTGAAAAGGAAGGGGTTGTGCTGAACGTCCGCAGAAATACCCCGGAGGGCCTGTTTCGCCTGAAATCCCATCATTTTTTGAATAATTTATACGGAAAAAGAGAAATCGGAAATGATCCGTTAAAAGAAGGGATCTTTCTGACGGACGGCGGAGCTGTGGCTGAAGGAATTGTTTCCAATATTTTTTGGACAAGAGATGGATGCGTGTATACACCTTCACTCAAGACGGGGATTTTAGACGGAGTGACAAGACGCTATATCATGGAGTGCCTTGAAAAAATGGATGTCGACGTCAGGCAGGGGGAATACCCGTTGGAACATCTGCTTGGTGCGGATGAAGCCTGGATGACCAATTCCGTTCAGGAAATCGTGCCTTTCCGGAACATCGGCAATGCCCTGTTTCCGGGAAAGGATGGAAGCCTGACAAAAAGTCTGCAAGAGGTATACACTAACGATAGAAAATGCATCAAAGACTATAACTGATCTAAAGGGTGAAGGATATGGCGCCGCAAACATTGGCCCGTTCAAAACGGTTGATTGCAAAACACCATACGTTGTCATATGAAGACAAAACGTTGATTATGGGAATTTTAAACGTGACTCCTGATTCGTTTTCGGACGGAGGGAAATACAACAGCATAGATCGCGCATTGATTCATGCGAAACAAATGATAGAAGACGGCGCGCATATCATTGATATCGGAGGAGAATCAACAAGGCCCGGCTCCGTTGAGGTTTCTGCCGATGAAGAACTGGAAAGGGTCATACCTGTGATTGAAAAGCTGGTTCAGGAAATCGATGCGCCGATTTCGATAGACACATATAAGGCCCGCGTCGCGGATGAAGCGATAAAAGCCGGGGCTTCTATCATCAATGACGTATGGGGGGCAAAAGCAGATCCGGACATGGCGCCGGTCGCTGCTTCCCACGATGTGCCGATTATTTTAATGCACAATCGCAATGAGCGGAATTATACAAATTTGATACCGGACATGATTTCTGATTTGATGGAATGCATCAATCTTGCAAAAGCCGCCGGCGTCCCGGACCATCACATCATCTTGGATCCGGGGATCGGATTTGCGAAAACGTTTAAGGACAACCTTGCCGTCATGAACCAGCTCGAAGCGTTCTGCAATCTGGGGTATCCGGTTTTATTGGGGACTTCGCGCAAAACATTCATCGGCCGCGTTTTGGACCTTCCGCCTGAGGAGCGGGCAGAAGGTACGGGGGCGACGGTATGCCTGGGAATTCAAAAAGGGTGCGACATTGTCAGGGTTCACGATGTCAAGCAAATCTCAAGAATGGCGAAAATGATGGATGCCATGATTGATAAAGGAGGCGCTTATCATCGATAAAGTTTATGTTGAAGGTATGGAGTTTTACGGGTATCACGGCGTTTTCGACGAGGAGAACAAACTCGGTCAGCGATTTCGCGTCGATTTGACGGCCTATCTTGACCTGAGTGAAGCGGGGAAAACCGATCGTATTGATGCAACCATTAATTACGCCGAGCTTTATAAGCTTTGCAAAGAGGTCGTGGAAGGAGAGCCGGTCAACCTCGTCGAAACCCTAGCGGAAACAATAGCAGGGCACGTGCTCAAACAATTTCAGACGGTTCAGGAATGCACCGTAAAAGTGACAAAACCCGATCCGCCGATACCCGGCCACTATAAATCCGTAGCTATCGAAATGACGAGAAAGCGGACATGACACATACGGCATATATTGCGCTGGGCTCCAATATCGGCCAGCGGGAAGAATATTTAAAAAAAGCCGTCGCTCTCCTTCATCAGCATCCGTACGTGACGGTTACCGACGTGTCTTCGATTTATGAAACAGATCCCGTCGGGTATACCGACCAGGACCCATTTTTAAACATGGCGGCAAAAGTCAGGACGTCTCTTTCTCCGTTTGAACTGCTCAATTTGACGCAAAGCATCGAGAATGAGCTCGGCCGGACCCGCGAGGTCAGATGGGGCCCGAGAACGGCAGACCTTGACATTTTGCTGTATAATCGTGAAAATATTGAGACAGAGCAACTCACAGTTCCTCATCCGAGAATGCATGAACGTATGTTTGTACTCGTCCCGCTGCTGGAGATTTATCCGGATTTTGAGGGGTCTTGTGATCATGCAAAAAATCAAGAAGGTGTAAGGATATGGAAGCGGAAATCTGGGGTAGACGAATTCGTGCGTACAGAAAGCTGAAAGGTTATACTCAAGAAGGGTTTGCAAAAGCGCTCGGTATATCCGTTTCTGTACTAGGCGAGGTAGAACGGGGAAATCGTATGCCGTCGGAAAGCATGCTCAGGGATGTAGCCAATACGTTAAATATAACAGTGGAGGAATTATCTCCATCAGAAGAATAAGAAAGGAGGACTCAAAATGTTTAAAATCGGTGATATTGAATTGAAAAACAGGGTTGTGTTAGCGCCGATGGCCGGGGTGTGCAACTCCGCTTTCCGCCTGACTGTCAAAGAGTTCGGAGCGGGCCTCGTGTGCGCCGAAATGGTGAGCGACAAAGCGATCCTTTACAATAACGCAAAAACGATGGGAATGCTTTACATCGATGAACGCGAAAAGCCGCTCAGCCTGCAAATTTTCGGCGGTGAAAAGGAAACGCTTGTCGAAGCAGCAAAGTTTGTTGATCAAAACACGACAGCTGATATTATTGATATAAACATGGGATGTCCGGTACCGAAAATTACAAAATGCGATGCGGGAGCCAAATGGCTGCTCGATCCGAATAAAATTTATGAAATGGTTTCTGCCGTTGTTGAATCCGTGAATAAGCCCGTTACGGTCAAAATGAGAATGGGCTGGGACGAAGATCACATCTATGCGGTTGAAAATGCGAAAGCCGTTGAACGCGCAGGCGGAAAAGCGGTGGCTCTTCACGGCCGGACCCGCGTGCAAATGTATGAAGGAACGGCGAACTGGGATATTATCAAAGAAGTGAAGCAGTCTGTCTCAATCCCTGTCATCGGCAACGGTGACGTGAAAACGCCTCAGGATGCCAAACGCATGCTTGATGAAACAGGGGTGGACGGCGTCATGATCGGCCGCGCCGCTTTGGGTAATCCGTGGATGATTTACCGTACGGTTCATTACCTGGAAACGGGCGAGCTGAAAGATGAGCCGAAAGTGCGCGAAAAAATTTCTGTCTGCAAGCTTCACCTCGACCGTTTAATTAAGCTTAAAGGAGAGCATGTAGCGGTTCGCGAAATGAGAAAGCATGCAGCCTGGTATTTAAAAGGCATAAGAGGAAACGCAAAGGTCCGGAACGAAATCAACCATTGTGAAACAAGGGATGAGCTTGTTCAGCTGCTGGATGCGTTTACGATTGAAGCCGAGGCAAAAGAGCTTCAGGATGCAAAAGTAGGATAAATCCGACCTCTGCTCACTGCCAGTTTTCACTGGCAGTTTTTCTGCTTTTTTCCTGAAAGAATAAAAGTAACGGAGTGATACTGATGAGTCATGAAGAGCATAATCATGAAGAATTGAACGATCAACTGCAAGTCAGACGGGAAAAAATGAGTCAATTAAGGGAGAGCGGCAAAGATCCGTTCGGTCAGCGTTTTGACCGCTCGCATCAATCAGGCGAACTGATCGACCTGTACAACCAGTTTTCAAAAGAAGAGTTAGAAGAGAAAGCAATTGAAGTCACCATTGCAGGACGGATGATGACAAAACGCGGAAAAGGGAAAGCCGGGTTTGCGCATATTCAGGATTTACAAGGTCAAATTCAGATTTACGTAAGAAAAGACAGCGTCGGTGAAGAGCAGTATGAACTGTTTAAAAGCTCCGACTTGGGCGATATCGTCGGCGTCACAGGCGTCATGTTTAAAACGAATGTTGGCGAACTGTCTGTTAAAGCAACATCCTTTGACCTTTTAACGAAGGCTCTTCGCCCGCTTCCTGATAAATATCACGGCTTAAAAGACATAGAGCAGCGCTACCGCCAGCGTTATTTGGATTTGATCGTGAATCCGGACAGCAAAAAAACGTTTATTGCGCGCAGCAAAATCATTCAGTCTATGAGAAGATACTTGGACAGCCACGGATACTTAGAGGTTGAAACACCTATGATGCACTCGATCCCAGGCGGTGCGTCTGCCCGTCCGTTCATCACCCATCATAATGCGCTCGATATGCCGCTCTACATGAGGATCGCCATCGAGCTTCATCTGAAAAGGCTGATTGTCGGCGGGTTGGAAAAGGTTTATGAAATCGGACGCGTATTTCGCAATGAAGGTGTTTCTACCCGTCATAACCCTGAATTTACGATGATCGAACTGTATGAAGCTTATGCCGACTATAAAGATATCATGAGATTAACAGAAAACCTCATTGCTCACATTGCTGAGGAAGTACTGGGCACTACAACTGTTCAATACGGGGAGCATGAAGTCGATCTGAAACCTGAATGGAAGAGACTTCACATGGTTGATGCCGTTAAGGAATTGACCGGCGTTGATTTTTGGAAAGAAGTATCTTTGGATGAAGCGAGAGCATACGCAAAAGAGCACGGAGTTGAAATTTCTGAGAATATGTCAGTAGGGCATATCATCAATGAATTCTTTGAACAAAAAGTCGAAGAAACGCTTATTCAGCCGACCTTTATATACGGGCACCCGGTTGAAATATCGCCGCTTGCAAAGAAAAATCCGGAAGATCCTCGCTTTACGGACCGTTTTGAGCTGTTTATCGTGGGCCGTGAGCACGCGAATGCATTTACGGAACTAAATGACCCTATTGATCAAAAAGAGCGTTTTGAGGCGCAATTAAAAGAACGTGAAGAGGGTAATGATGAAGCTCATATGATGGATGAAGACTTCGTCGAAGCATTGGAATACGGAATGCCTCCGACAGGCGGTTTAGGAATCGGAATTGACCGGCTTATTATGCTGTTGACGAATTCTCCTTCAATCAGGGACGTTTTACTATTCCCGCAAATGAGACACCGCTAATTTTCTTTAAGCCGGAGCCGCTTCTACAGCGGTTCCGGCTTCATTTAAAACAAATTTAATTTTTTCTTAAAAAAGTATTGCACAATCGTAAATACGGTGGTATATTATTATTCGTTGCCGCAAAACAGGCAATGAAACAAAAAAGAGCTTAAAAAAAGTTCTTGACTTTATATTAGAGATTGGATATAATATAAAAGTCGCTTTAATAAATGATCTTTGAAAACT